>PXDC01000350.1 GCA_003565135.1 Verrucomicrobiota bacterium | reverse complement strand
CGGCGGGATGCGGCCTGGCGGGGCTGCTCCGGTTGCCGGTCATCCCGGTCCTGCTGGTGACGGGATTTGTCCTGCCGTACCTGGGGTTCTCCTTTGAGCGGGACGACCTGAACAATGCCGTGATCCTGGGCCTGACCTTCCTGGCTTTCGCCATGGGGATCGAGCTCAATCCGAAACGGGCGGGGCGTCAGCGCCGGGCGGTGTGGATTGTAGCGGTGGTGCAATTCCTGGGTTTGGGAACGGGCGGGTTCCTCCTGGCCAGGCTGATGGGATTCGAGGCGACGTCCGCGGTCTACCTCGCTCTCGCGCTCTGCGCCAGTTCAACCCTGGTGGTGGTGCGCCACCTGAAACGGCGCCAGCAGATGTTCGAACCTTTTGGGCGGCTGGTCAATGGGGTCCTCCTGCTGCAGGACGTCTTTGTCATTGTTCTCATCGTGGTGCTTCTCGGCCTGCCCGGCGGAGCGGAGGCCGTGCTGCGGGGAATCGGGGGCACGGTGCTGCTTTTCGGGCTGGCTTACGTGTGCCTGAAATGGGTCATGCCGTATTTGATCATTGAGCTCAAGCTCGAGGAGGAGGCCCTGCTTCTGTTGACCCTGACCGCCCTGTTCTGCTTCATGGGGCTGGCGCACCTGCTGGAGCTGCCGCTCGTGGTGGGCGCCTTTCTGGCCGGGGTGTCCCTGTCTTCATTTCCGGTCAACGGGGTGGTTCGCGGGCTGATCAATTCCCTGGCCGATTTTTTCCTGGCCATCTTTTTTATTGTCGTCGGCATGATCCTGACCGTTCCGGAGGGTCCCGCCCTCTTTCAGGCCATCGTGTTCGCGGTGTTTGTCGTGGTGTTGACCCCGCCGCTGGTGGCCTATGTCGGCGAACGTACCGGTCTTTCCTACCGCGCCTCCCTGGAGAGCGGGCTTCTCCTGGCGCAGACGAGTGAGTTTTCGCTCCTGGTGGGCATCTACGGCGTGGTCCTGGGACAGATCCCGGAGGAAACGTTCGCCATCATCGCGATGTTTACGGTCATGACCATGATGATCACCCCGTTTGTCGGGACCGACGGGGTGGCGCAGGCCCTGATGCGATTGCGGCCCACGCGAGCCCGTATCCGCGGCGAGATGGAGGAGCCGGAGGATCATATCCTGGTACTGGGATACGGGAGCAACGGGCATCGCATCGTCAAGCCCCTGCGCGAGGCGGGCCACCGGGTACTGGTGGTGGATGACGACCCGGGCTGGATCCGCAACCTTCACAACGAGGGGATTCCCTGTATTCGCGGCGATGCCTGCAATGAAGAACTCCTGCGGAAGGCCGGGGCCCGCGAGGCGAAATTCATCATTTCGTCGCTGCGGCGTGTGAGCGATTCCGAGGCGGTGCTGCGCTACGTCCGGGTCAGTCGCGTGCCGGTATTCGTGCGCGTATTTGAACCGGGCGAAGCGGAGCGGATCAAACGTCTCGGCGGCACGCCGCTGGTCACTTCCGAAGCCGCGGCCGAACAGTTCGAAAGCTGGTTTCGCGGGACGATCGCAGGGGGCAATCCGTCGCGTTAACGCGGCCGCAAACCGGGTTTGCCTCCGGCAGGCGACCGGTTTACTTTGGCCAGTGGCCGAGGAAGCCGACCGCGCGTTTTTCGGACCACCAGGGCTTGCCAAAAGGCGGTGGACCGAAACCCACATGGCCGCCGCCGGCCGGAGCCTCAAGGTAAAAAAAACGGCTGACGGCCGCTTCCGCGAACGGGAAACATTCCGGGGGAAGAAACGGGTCGTTGCGGGCGTTCACCAGCAGCGCCGGTATCCGGATAGCGGGAAGGAATTGCCGGCTGCTGCATTGGCGCCAGTAATCGTCGGCATCGCGGAAGCCGTGCAGGGGCGCCGTGTAACGGTCGTCGAAGGCGCGAAAGCCGCGAACCCGGTCGAGGCCGTCGGTGTCGATCAAAAGGGGGAATTGCGCGGCTTTCAGCCGCACCTTCTTCCGCAGCGATTTCAAAAAACGCCGGGTGTAAAGGCGGTTGGACGGACGCGACAGGCGTTCGGCGGAGGCGGCGAGGTCGCAGGGAACCGAGAAGGTGACGGCCGCCTTGATTTTCGGATCAACCGCTTCCGGCGCTTCGCCGAGGTACTTGAGGGTGACGTTGCCGCCGAGGCTGAATCCCACCAGTCCGAGACGGGGATAGTCGTTACCCGCCCGGGCGACGACCTGCCGCAGGTCGCCGGTTTCCCCGCTGTGGTAAAGGCGGGGACGTCGGTTGACGGAGGGACCGCAACCCCGGAAATTCCACGCCACCACGTCCCATTCCGCGTTCAGAAACGCCGCGGCCATCCCGCGCACGTAGCCCGCCCGGCTCGAGCCCTCGAGTCCGTGCGAAATGATGACCGCGCGGCGGTTGCCCCGGCCGTACCAATCGATATCGAGAAAATCGCCGTCCGCGGTCGGCAGCCGTTCCGACCGCGGCGGCGGCAGGGAAACCCGGCGGAGGAGAGCCGGGAGAATGGTCTGCCCGTGGCCGCCCGGGAAAAAGCGGGATGCGGGACAGGTGGATGGCTCGACAAGCGGCATGGTTTGTTAGTCCGGGTCTGTCGCAGGGTGGTGCGAATCTGTCAACACAGAGTTGAGCCGCTCCCGGACGCTGTCGCCGTGCCGGACGGAAGGCGGCAAAACGCTCCCGGGCATTGACCCGGCGGCCAGGGCAGACCAGATTCCAAGGTCTGCGTTTATGCGAACTTCCCTCACGTTGATTCTCGGTATCGTTGTCCTGGCTGTCGCCGGGTGGCTCTTTTTCCCGGGTAAAGACGGCGGACCGGAAAACGAGACGGCAGCGGTTGTCGAGGATGCCGCCCGGGGGCTTCCGGTCCCGCGGGCCGTATGGCCGCCGCGTGACCGCGGGGAGCGCCTGGCGGATCGGGACCGGGAGGGCGAACGGGAAAGAGAGCCCGAAGAGCCGGCTCCGCCCGGGATCCTGGAAAACGAGTTGCTGGTCCGGTTTGCCTCCGAGGCGGAGAGACAACGATTCCTCGAGGCGATGGCGGACCTTGACGCCGAGCTCCTGGAGCAAATCCCCGCTCTCAATGCGGTCCGTATCCGCTACGGGGACGCTTCGGTTCGCGACCGGCTTCGCCGGCTCCTGTCCGCGGATGCCGCCGCCGGGTACAATTTTGTCGTTCTCACACCCACTCTCCCGCCGCCGGTCCCGCCGGAAGGGGGCGCGTACGTCGCTTTTGGAGACGGGGCGCTTCGCTGGCTCGGCGTGCCGGAAGACAACGGGGAGTGGGGGCGCGGGGTCCGGGTGGCGGTGTTGGACACCGGGATTTCGCCGCACCGGGATTTCGGCGGGCGGGTATTCCAGGAGTTCGATCTGCTCGGGGAATACCCGGAAGCCGCCAGCTACCACGGTCACGGCACCGCGGTGACGTCAATCCTGACGGGGGAGCAGGGCGTCGCGCCCGGAGCCGACGTCCTCAGCTTCAAGGTGCTCGACGGCGACGGGGCGGGCAACAGTTTTACCCTGGCCCGGGGAATTGTCGAGGCGGTGGACCGGGGTGCCGGGGTTCTGAGCATGAGCCTGGGAACCTATGGCGAAAGCGCCATCCTGGAGGAGGCGATCCACTACGCCCTGGCCCGTGACGTACTCATCGTCGCGGCGGCCGGCAACGAAGGCGTTCAGGGGGTGCCGTATCCGGCGCGGTATGACGGGGTGCTCACGGTGGCGGCGGTGGATGCCCAGGGGCGGCGCGCGCCGTTCAGCAATGTGGACGCCCAGGTAGACATCGCGGCACCCGGTATCGGGGTACTGGCGGCCTGGGGAGAGCACGAATTCATCGAGTTCAGCGGCACTTCCGCCGCGACCCCGTTCGTTTCGGGTGCGGCGGCGGCCGTGCGGTCCCGGGATCCCTCCCTGAGCCGCGAGCAGGTGGCGGCCATCCTCATGGATAACGCCAACGATGTGGGCGCCCCCGGCTGGGACCCGGCAACCGGGGCGGGCACGATCGACCTGGATCGGATCATGCGACGGGACGAACCGGGGATTTACGACCTCGCGGTGGCGGACTTTTATGTCCCGCGGGACGGGGAAGGCCCGGCCGCGCCGCTGCAGGTTACGGTGCAGAACCGGGGCACCGAACCGGTGAACGACGTCGAGTTGACGGTGCTGGTGGACGGCGAGCCGAAGGCGTTTTTGTTGGGCGCCATGGATCGTGGGGAGGTCAAGTCGGCCGAGGTTTTCCTCGACTGGGAGCGCTTGACTTCGGATGGGGGCGTCGAGGTTTTGTCTCAGGTTTCCGCCCCGGGGATCGAGGACAGTCGTCCGGGCAATGACGGCAAACGAGCCCGCTTACGCGTGGTTCCGGAAGTCGATTGAGTGCCTTCGGGAGCGTGGCGCCCGGCGGACCCTGCCGCGAACGGGTTACGTGCCTTCGTAGTCCCGTATGACCTTGAGGAATGTGGGGATAATCTGTCGGGCCTTGGCCTCGCCCACGCCCGGAATGTCGAGGGCCTCTTCGGGGGAGGCGGGCCGCCGCCGGGCGAGTTCTTCCAGGACCTTGTTGGTGAGAATGACGTAGGCGGGCTGGCCCCCGCGGGCGGCGGCCATCTGGCTGCGTTTCTCGCGCAGCTTTTCCATGAGCCCGGGATCGACCGTGCCGGCGGCGGTGGCCGGCCCGACGTGTGAAGCTGCGGACGATCCGTCCGCGCGGCGCGATTCGCTATCGGGGCGACCGGTTCGCGGCGGCCAGGCGAGGGCGCACGGACTTTCGCCGAGCATGACGCGGACGCCGGCTCCGGTGATCCCGAAGAGCGGGTAGTCGCCGTCCGCGGTGTAGACCAGTCCGGCGCGCTCCATTTCCCGGAAGAGGGCGTTGAGGTAGTCCTTTCCCTCTGTTTTGAGCAGGCCGTGAGTGGAGAGTTGATCGAGGCCGGCCTGTTTGACGGGGGCGGCCTTGCTGCCGAGGAGACATTGAACGACCCGGGCGCGGCCGTAACGGGGGCGCCATTCGGAGCGTCCGAGCCGCTCGGACATGCGGGCCACGCCGCTGAGCGCTTTTTTGGCGATGAGGGTTTCCTCCTCCGTTCCCTCCCGCACCGCGACCGTGCGGGACGAACGGCAGGCGTCGCACTCGCCGCAGGGTTGGCTTTCGGCTTCTCCGAAATAGCGCAGGATCCACTGCTGGCGGCAGGTTCGCGCGTCGTAGGCGTACTGGATGACGGCGCGCAGTTTGGCCTCGTCGCGCTCGCGTTTCCGCGCGAGCATGTCGGCGTCGATGCCGAGCTGGGCAAACGGGACGGCGGGGCGGAGCAGCCGTGTTCCGCGGATGCGTCGTCCCGGTACGTCGAAACGTTCCAGCGCCCCGTGACGACCGAGGATCGAGAGGGCCGTGGAGACGGCGATGGGATTGACCTTTCCGGCCAGCCGGTCGGCGAGTTCGTCGATGGACAGGACGATTTCGTTGCGCTCGTCAGCGGCGGCGCGCAACGCGGCGTAGACGGCTTGCACGATGGAGATTTCCGGGTTCCGGCCCTCGATGAAGAACTCCTGGGTGCGCTTGTCGGCGAAGTTGAACAGGAAAAGGCATTCCGAAGGCAGGCCGTCCCGGCCGGCCCGGCCCGCCTCCTGGTAGTACGCCTCGACGCTGCCGGGCATTTCGAAATGGACGACAAAGCGGAGGTCGTCGCGGTCGATTCCCATGCCGAAGGCGTTGGTGGCCACGACCACGTCGGCTTCCTTCCGCATGAAGGCGTTCTGGATACGTTCGCGCTCCCGGTCATCCATACCCCCGTGGTAGGCCAGGGCGGGAAACCCGTCGCCCTCGAGATTGGAAGCGACCGATTCCACCTTTTTCCGCGTGGCACAGTAAATGATTCCCTTGCGGTGAGTCGCGAGCAGGGATTGCAGGAGACGGTACTTTTCGTCCTCCGAGCCGGTCTGCATGACTTTGAAACCGAGGTTGGGACGGGCGAATCCCGAGACGAACACCGCGGGGTCACGGAGCTGAAGGTGTGTGCGGATGTCTTCGCGCACTTCGGGGGTGGCGGTGGCGGTGAACGCCGCGACCGGGGGGCGGCCGAGATTCTCCAGCGCTTTTCCCAGGCGAAGGTAATCGGGGCGGAAGTCGTGGCCCCACTGGGAAAGGCAATGGGCTTCGTCGATGGCAAAGAGGGAGATGCGGATGCGGGCGAGGGCGGTGAGGAAGGCGCGGCTGCGGAAACGTTCCGGGGCCACGTAAACGAGCTTCAGGTCACCGCGGCTCATCGCGTCCAGGGTATCGCGCTGCTCGGCGGCGGTCTGGGTGCTGTTGAGGAGGGCGGCCGGGAGATGGCGTTGGCGGAGGGCGTCCACCTGGTCCTTCATCAGCGCGATCAGCGGGGAAACCACCAGCGTGACGTCCGGCAGCAGCAGGGCCGGAAGCTGGTAGCAGAGGGACTTTCCTCCCCCGGTCGGCATGATGACCATGGTGTCGCGGCCCGCGAGGATCGCCCCCACCACCTCGTCCTGGGGAGGACGGAAACGGTCGAATTCAAAGTGCCGGCGCAGGGCTTCTCGGGTATCCATGCTCATCGGTAATCATTCATTGAACAAACGATCAGATGAGGGGGCAAGTTTGCTTTGTCCGAGTCGCGTATTTTACCGCCAACACGGTTGCGGGAGGCATTCGCCCGGGCCACGGGGTTTTTTGTTTGTGGAACCACCCGGTTGGGCTAGAGGTTAATGGTGTTATGGAATCGACGGAACCCGACCCGGCATCGACTCAACTGCCCTTCGTTCTCAGCCCGGAAGAGGCCCGTGTTTTGGGTTGCCTCCTGGAAAAAGAGATGGCGACCCCGGAATATTACCCCATGACGCTGAACGCGCTGACCAACGCCTGCAACCAGAAGTCGAATCGAAAGCCGATGATGGAGCTTTCGACGGAGGAGGTCCGGGAGGCCCTGGATGCGCTGCGGGAGAAAAAACTGGCCATGATCGTGTCGGTGGCCGATTCGCGGGTGCCGAAGTTCAAACGGGTGACGGAGCTTCTCGACGATCCCGGGCCGGCGGAACGGGCCGTCTTGTGCGAACTGCTCGTACGCGGGCCGCAGACGGCGGGCGAACTCCGTACCCGGTGCGACCGGCTCCGGCCCTTTGCCGGGGTCGACGAGGTGGAAAAAGTGCTCCGGTCGCTGGCGGAGGCGTCCCCGGGGGCGCTGGTGCGGAAATTGTCCCGTCGTCCCGGTCACAAGGAATGCCGGTACGCCCAGCTGCTGACGGGAGAACCCGCGCCGGAGGAGGGCCTCGCCGGCGAGGACGGTCCCGAACCGCAATCCGGGACGGGCGGGCCCTTGTCGCGGCGGGTGGACGGCCTGGAAAAGGAAGTGGAAACGTTGCGGGCGGAGGTCCGGGAGCTGCGTGCGGTGTTTGAGGAATTCCGGCGGCAGTTCGAATAGAGGCGGGCCCGCGGCTGCGGTTGGTTGTTGACAGCCCGGTGGTTAAGTGTTTTTCTTACATCCAGCTTCGTGGAATCCACGACCTGTTTTCGTGGTTTGTTTGCCTTTTTGTCCACCTCGGATTTCCGGATTTCCCGCAATCCGGCATTCAGGTTGAAAAGCCGTGCGCACATCTGAAACCAGAGCCGGTACCCGGCGGATTCATTATTCCCATTCGGACGAGTTTGCCCTGTTGCACGCGCGGCTCGAAGAGGCGGAGAAACGTCTGCGCACGGCAGCCGATGCCGAGGCACGGGTGGAGACGATCGCAGAGGTGCGGCAAGGGATTTCGATCCGTAACCGCTCCCGGAAAACGGGGAACGCCCGCAAGTGCGGGCCGGTCTCCGGCGTGGAAACGGCCTGTTTTCAGGAAATCTGTCAGCACATGCCGGAGGTGGTGGGCACGTGGACGAGCGACGGGAAATGCGTTTTCCTCAATCGTGCCGGAAGGGCGATCCTGGGGTTGAGCGACGGGGAGGATCCGGCGGAACATCCCCCGGCGGCTTTCCATCCGCGGGAGGCCATGAAAGGGGTCGTGGAGCCGGCTTTCCGGGTAGCGGCGGAACATGGCGTTTGGAGCGGCGAAAGCCGGATGGTCGATTGTCGAGGGAGGTCGTTCGGGGTATGGGAAACCGTATTCGCGCACCGGGACGGCGAGGGGAAGGTTGCGTGTTTTTCCATCATGGCACGCGATATTACCGATGAACAGGAGCGCGAGCGGGAACTGCTCCGAACCTTTCGGATCCTCGAAATTCAGGAGGATTTTTCCCGGGCCGGAATCCTGGTGGAGAATGAGACCCACCACCTGATTCGCCACAACTCGCGGTTGAATACGATCTTTGGCATCCCGGCCGGCGATCTGCGGGTCGGGATGAAAAATGTGATCCCGGAGCGCCTGACACCGGAGTTGGCCGATCCGGCGGGTTTCCTTTCCGGGTACACGCGGTTTCGGCGCTCGGGTGATCTGCGGTGGGCGACCACCGCGCTTCTGGCGAACGGAAACAAACTCGAGCTTCACGTCAGCGCCATTTACCGGGAGGCGGAAGACGATGTTTTTGGCTGGGTGTGGTTTTTCCGGGTGGCTGAACGGGACGCCTTGAACCGGAAGGGTTCCGGCAAACGCCGCCGGTAAACCCGCCTTCTAACGCCGGTTGTTTGCCAGGAAGTGTTTTTCGTATTCGGTCCCGGCTTCATCGCGGAACAGGATGTGCCTCGGATGGACCTCATGCAGGGTCACCGGGTGCCGCTCCCCGATCCGTTCGCCCTCGGTCAACAACCGTCCGTTGGCGATGATCCGGTTTCGGCGGGGTGCGATACCGGTTACAGCGAGTTGATCGATGTACCGGGCGGTTTCCGGGTTCCGTTCGACGCTTGTCAGGCGTCGGATTTCGGCCACGATCCTGTCCTCCAGCGACGGCTCGTCCACGGCCGGCTCCTCTTCCGCAACGGCGATTTCGACGCTCGCTTCCGCGACCGGTTCGGCTTCTCCGGTTTCCCTGTCCTCCCCGGTTCGGTCGGCCGCCACCCGTACCCGTTGCCCGGAATCATCGAAGTTGACCGTCATTCGGTCGGAAATCAACTGATGGTTGACCAGTTCGATCGGCTGATGGCGGGTGCTGAAGGTGAGTTGCTCGAGCATCTCCTCCTCGGCGTAGTTTACCCGGTACATCAGTACGGTGAAAACCTCGCCGGGGTCCTCCACGGGCCCGAAGGACTGGGTCCTGGCGTGAATCAGGCTGTGCCCCTCATAGGGACCATGAACCTCGCCGACCTGTCGCATGGCCGCGTACCAGCGATCCTGTGACACACGCTCGAAGAAGCGGTCGGAATAGAGCTCCGAGGCACCGTCGAACTCGGCCCGCGCGATCCGTTCGTAGAGCCGGTCGGCGATCTCGGTCGCCTCCCGCTCGTAATCGACCCGGCTGCAGGCGGCCAGAGCCAGAGCTACAAGCGGGAGGACAAGCCCGGAAAGAATCCGGGCGATCGGTGAAATGTCGATGGAGCGGGTCATGGCTTTGCCGTGTATAAGATATTCCGGATTTGACGGGTTCAGTTTTCCAGGATCCAGACAACCATCGACTTGCCCACCAGGCGAAACTGGCCGGATAGCAGGTCGCCGTTATCGATCTGCTCGGCGATCCTCTGGTAAAGGATGTGTTCGCGATCGGTGCCGCCGTAATTGACCGCTATGCCGGTCAATTCGTTGTTGTACCAGGTCCACTGTCCGCCGACCGCGTTGGGTTGCCTGAAACTGCCCTCACTGACGTAGCCCTCCATTTCCGGAGGAAGCTCGCCGGGCTGGGTTCCCCCGGGCCAGCGGGCGTGGGCGAAATGATAACTTTCGAACTGGGTCGAAATCACCCGGAGATCGTTCATGAACCGGGAGATGTTGGCGTGATCGCGGACCTTCTGGAATCCCGGAATGGCGAGCGCGGCGAGGAGTCCGACGATGACGATAACGAGCGTAATCTCGATGACCGTGAATCCCGATCGGGATCGATTCCGGGGGATGCCGGAGTGTTCCGTTGCCGGACGATGACCGTCCATTCCGAGACGTCCGGTATCGCCGGTGCGACGAATGGTTTTGGGAAAGGTTCGTGTGCTTTGTTGGTGATTGGAAACGAAGTGCGGTTTCATTTGTGCTGAGATTCTCAGTTAAGGATGAGGCCGTTTGGCCGGTGGTTCGGGACGCGGTTATCCCTTCCGGAGCCGAATGCGAATTCAAGGCTGCGGTGGTGATGAAACGGACCCTGTTTGCGCTCCCTTGTGCGGGAGGCGGACTACTGGCGCACCATACGCTCGTAAAACAACGACTGCGGGGGGAGGGAAATCGAGTGGACGTGTTTCCGGTTTTGCATCGACTTCAGAATAGAGCCTGCACGGTACCCGGCAGGAGCGGTGCGACACGTTCCACAATAAAAGTCATGAACTCGGGCTCATTCCGGTTTGCCGCCCACGATACCGTTTTGATGACAAAGGCCAGGAGGCAGGTGAGCGGGAAGAAGACCTGGTTGAAGCGGGTCGACCCTTTGAAGTACATGTAAAAGCAGAATATGAGAAGGATGAACAATGCTACGTGTTCAACGATATCCAACACAGTGAGTTGGGAGAGGCTTCTGGTGAATATGTCCATGGCGGCTTCCTGTTAGAGGTGAAGTATAGGAAAAATCCGCACGTAAATCTACCCTCCGGGAGCAAATATGTGTCAAAAAAAGATAAAACCGGGTGTGATCGCTAACGCCATGTCGGCCGGTGTATCCGGCACGCGCGGAAACAGGTTTGACGTCGGATGCTCATGCACTGCGGGGGGTCTACCGGGATAAGCGATCCGTGCCGCCCGTACCGGGCTTTCCCTGTTGCGAATCGGAATGGCCCAGATGTCTCCCCGGGGCGGCGTGGTCGCGGACGAGTTGTTTGAGGATTTTGATGTCGGGAAACCCTCCCTGCTTTTCCCGGGACCAGATCAACGTGCCATCCAGCCGGATGTCGAACACGCCGCCTCCTCCGGGAACAAGGGTGACGCCGCCGAGATCGTTCTCGAACGTCGACAACAGTTCCTGACTCATCCAGGCCGCCCGCAGCAACCAGCGGCAGCCGGTGCAGTAGACGATTTCGACTTTGGGCTTCTCCGGCATGGGTATTGCGGAACCGATCGTTTCGTTCGCGGCGTTTCAGTACATCAGGTAGGCTTCGCGCTTTTCCAGGAACGCGTCCACCTCGGATGTCCAGCCCTCGATAATCTCGTCCGCTCCGGCGCCGTCGAGAAGCGCGCTGCGGACGTCGTCGGTGCCCATGACGCGGTTGAACATCCTTATCCGTCCCTGCGCGTAGTCGTCGTCGGGATCTCCCAGGGGATGCCGATCGGGATAAAGCGATTGGAGTGCCTCCATGATGTGGATACCGAGTGCGACCGGCCGCACTTTGGAAAAATCGGTGATGTGGATCTGCACGCCCTGGCAGCTTTCGCCTTCGAATGCGCCGTAGCGCGGCACGAATACGAGGGGTCGGAAGGCCACCCCCGGAAGGTCGCGGGATTGAAGCTCCCGGGCCAGCTTGTTGCGGTCGATCCACGGGGCACCCACAACTTCGAAGGGCAGGGTGAACCCGATGCCGACACTGGCGGTGTGGAGCTCTCCCAGGATTCCGGTTGCCGCCATGTGGTACGCGGTCTCCGGGCGCGGGACGTGTTGCGACGGCAGCACCCAGGTCAGGCCTGTTTCCTCGAAGGTAAGGGGGCGGTGCCATCCCTCCAGTTCGATCACGCGCAGATCGCACCCGATGGCGAACTCGGTATTGAAGTAACGGGCCAATTCGCCCGGCGTCATGCCGTAGAGGTAGGCGATGGGGTAAAGGCCGACAAAGGAGGTTCCCTTGTCCGGGTCCAGGATATTGCCGTCCACCAGCACGCCGCCAAAGGGATCGGGCCGGTCGAGGACAAAGAACGGGATGTCCGCTTCGCGCGCCGCTTCCATCGCGTAGGCCATGGTGTAAATGTAGGTGTAGGATCGGTTGCCGGTGTCCTGGATGTCGTAAACGATCGCGTCGAGGCCTTCGAGCCATTCCGGTTTCGGTCTCCGGGTTTGCCCATAGAGGGAGTAGACCGGAAGGCCGGTGGTTTCGTCTTCGTGGGTGCCCACCCGCTCACCGGCGTAGAACTGCCCCCGGACGCCGTGTTCCGGACCGAAGAGAGCGGTGAGCTCGATTTCGGGCGCGTCCATGAGTGCGTCGATATTCTGTCGCCCGTCGCGGGCGATTCCGGTCGGGTTGGTGATGAGACCAATCCGCTTCCCGGCGAGGGGGGCGGTGTTGCCGAGGAGAACGTCGAGCCCGGTCAACACCGGTTGGTCGGGCGTCTCGAGTTTGCTCGCGGCCGGCGGTACGACGCGGGGAGCGTCGCGTCCGTCCCGCATCCGGAGCCCGGCCAGCGGATCGTCCCGCAGGCGCAGGAACTTGAATCCGTAAAAGCGGGCCCGTCCTTCCGCGTCCATTGCCTCGATATTGCGCGTGCGCCGTTCGATGTAGGTGTCGATCGGTTCCTCCCGTGCCTCCGGGCGGGTGGAATGGATGAAATGGATCTCGCCGTCCCGTCCCAGGCCGACCAGGCCGACGTGGCTCACCCAGTAACCGCCGTTGCGGCCGGTGACGATATTGACGAAATCGCCGTCCCGCAGGTGGGGGCGGACCCGGTCGATTTCGTCGAAGGGAATAAAGTGCTCCTCGATGGTTTCGACGGGAATGTCCCGATCGATTTCGTACCGGTTTTTGAGGAAACGGGCCCGGTCGACCCGCTGGGTGAAGGGAACGACCGCGTCGCCGCCGAGTTCGGCGGTAACGTCCTCCACGAGCCAGTCGTTGTTACGGTTCCAGTCGGCTTCGGTGTAGTGGTTGCGCGTGGCGACCCCGATGCGGCCGCCGTCGTAGCGGATGCGCTGCAGAAGCGCGAAGAACGTCGGCCAGTCCCGTCCCAGCGCCATGGCGTAAATATGTTCGCTGAAGACCACGCAATCCCCGTGGCCGAGATCGTAGAGGGGCAACGGATCGTGGGTTTCAAAGGGAAGTTCGCCCAGGAGGTGAAGTTTGTAGGGCTGTCCCACGTTCTTTCGCGCCAGGTGGACGACGCGCTCGCGCAGGTCGGGAATCCGCTCCCGCAGGTAGCCGAGGTAGGCGTGGACCTCCCGCTCGTCGAACTCGTAGAGAGGTTTCGCTTCCAGGCGCGCTATTTTTTCGGGGTCGAGTCCCAGCTCCCGGCAAATGGCCCGTTCGTCGTCGGTTAGGACGTACGCGGCTTCGGGGGATTCCGGCGGGTCCGGTTCGGTGTCCACCGGGTAGGGCGCGGGCTCCGGTTCGAGCGTGGTGCAGGCCGGCAGCAGGAGGGCGAGGAAAAGGGGCGCGAGGCGGTGAAACGGTTTCATGGGCTGTGTGTGCGATGCTGGTAAAGCCGGTTTTCTACCAGAGCTTTCGCCGGGAAATCGATAAAAAAGGCTCGGGCGCGGCCGGGACGCCACCGGTCGGCGGACGTTTTTTCGCTGGAACGGCGGAATCGATCGGGTAGTTTGTGGGCCATGAAGGTGAAGATCGGTTTGGTCCAGTCGCGCTGTGTTTCGGATAAGGAAAAGAACCTGGAGGGTGCCCTGGCCGGGATCGCCCGGGCGGCGGAACAGGGCGCGCACATCGTTTGCCTGCAGGAGTTGTTTCTGACGCCGTATTTCTGTCAGGTGGAGGACAGTGACCGGTTCGCCCTGGCCGAGCCGGTTCCGGGGCCGACCACCGATCGGATCGCGGCCGCCGCACGCGAGTACGGCTGTGTGGTTGTCGCTTCCCTGTTTGAAAAGCGGGCGCCCGGGATCTACCACAATACCGCGGCGGTCATCGACGCCGACGGGACCTACCTGGGGAAATACCGGAAGACGCACATACCGGACGATCCGAATTACCACGAAAAATTCTATTTCACCCCGGGCGATCTGGGGTACCGGACCTGGGATACCCGGTACGGGCGAATCGGCGTGCTGGTGTGCTGGGACCAATGGTACCCGGAGGCGGCCCGCCTGACCGCGCTTTCCGGGGCCCAAATCCTTTTTTACCCGACCGCGATCGGTTGGATGGACGAGGAAAAGGAATCGCAGGGGGCCGCCCAGCACTGTGCCTGGGAGACGGTGCAGCGGGGGCACGCGGTGGCCAACGGCTGTTATGTTGCGGCGGTTAACCGCACCGGGCGGGAGGGCGCGCTGGAGTTCTGGGGCGGTTCGTTTGTGGCCAATCCCTTTGGCGAAGTTATGGCCCGGGCCGACGCGGGGAAGGAAGCGGTGCTCGTGGTCGAGTGCGATCTCGGACGGATCGACGAAATTCGATGCAACTGGCCCTTTTTCCGGGACCGCCGGATCGAAACCTACGGCGACCTGCAGAAGCGGTTCCTGGACTAGAACGAATCCGGGTGTTCGCCCGGGTGGTGGCGGCCGGCGCCGGCCGGTTCGCGGAATGCGTCCGGTGGAGACCGGCGGTGAAACGCCATTGCCTCCCCTTGGTCTTTCCCTGTAGAAACGGGGCATCATGAAACATCGACAACTTGGGAAAACGGACCTGATCGTCTCGCGAATCTGTTTTGGGTGTTGGCAGCTGTCGCCCCGGTTCTGGGGTGATATCTCGCAGGACGAGTGGAGGCAGGCGCTTCACCGGGCGCTGGAGCTCGGGGTCAATTTTATCGACACCGCGGACGCCTACGGCGACGGGATGGCGGAGTCGGTTCTCGGGGAGGATCTGAAAAAGGAAGGGTTGCGTGACGAATTTGTCATCGCCACCAAGTTTTACTGGAACTTCGAGAAGGAGGAGCGGCACCCGGACACACGCTACGAGTACATCCTGCGCGAATGTGAGGCGTCGCTCAAACGCCTGCGGACCGAGCACATCGATCTTTACCAGATCCATGCCTGGGACCCCCTCACTCGCCCCGAGGAGGTGGCGGCGGCGTTCGCGCAACTGAAGAAGGAGGGCAAGATCCGCTGGGCCGGGGTGAGCAATATCAACGCCGACCAGATGCGGATGTATTCGAAGTTCTTTGACGTCGCGAGCCTTCAGCCCAAGTACAGTCTGCTCACCCGCGAGGTCGAGGCGCACGAACTGCCTTACTGTCTCGAAAACCGGATCGGGGTGCTGGTCTTTTCGCCGCTGTTTCGCGGCCTCCTGACCGGAAAGTACGCCCGCGATCAGAAGTTTGACGATGCCCGCGGTGGCGATCCGCATTTCCAGGGCAAGGCCTTTCAGCGCCTTCTCGACGGAGTGGAGGACCTCAAGCCCTTTGCCGAAAAATACGGACTGACCGTCGCCCAGCTGGCCGTTCGCTGGGTGCTGACCCATCCCGCCGTGACCTGCGCCATCGTCGGCATCAAGACCCGCGAACACATCGAAACCATTGTCCCCGCCGCCGAAGACATCCTTCCCCAGGACGACTGGCACTACGTCGCCTCCCGTATGGGCAAGGCGTTGGAGGAGGCGCGAAAATTGTTCTGAATCCCTCGGGTGCGGCTCCCGGGATCACAAGGATGGATTTCCGGGGCCCCGAATCCCGGGGCGCGTCCTTTGACTCATCGCGCCGGCCGTGGCGCATCGGCACCGTACGGGCCGGAGCGTTCGGGGTGGCCGGCGAACCGGTGGACGGTTGTCGTTGAGTCGCCCGGCCCGAATGGTTTTTCTCGCGGATATGGATTCCCAACGGCCGGAGCGAATCGTTTATTTACTGACCGCGGACGAGCGCCGCCGGGTCCGTTGTGAAATACTCCTGGCGAAGCTGCTTAACTGGAAGGCGTTTCGTCCCGCGCCGATCGAACGGCTCGTCGAGTTGATGGCCGAAAAGTACGCGGGGTACCGGCGGGATGCCGACCGCCGGATCCTCTCCCGCATGATGCCGTACGAAACCCGAGAGGGTGGGGAGGCCTGCCTGGACGGGTCCGACGGATGGGCCCTCCTCCACGCAATGGTGGATACGGGGCGGGCGTTCCTGGCCGATGGCAACCGGCTGCGCGCGGCCTGGGGAGATCCGCGTCCGGCGACGCCGGCTTGGATCCGCACGCGGGAGGGATACCGGCAGACCGTTTTCCGGACCGATCCGCCCGCCGCCTGGTTCATTGCCACTCAACCGCCCTGCTACGTGGATACGTCGTCCACTCCCAACCTCATCGGTCCGCTGCAGACCGACTGGCCGGACGCGCTGGCTTCGGACTGGGTGAAAATGGCCCCGGCCGATGAGGATGCCGTGCGGTTATTTTGCCTGCGCCTGTTCAATCGCTACCCCGACTACGCCTTCCCGGCACCGGAGGGGCCCGACGGCGAAGTGGAGGAATCGCGGCCCCCGACCCCGCGCCTGCGGATCCTGCGCCGCGACGGCGACACGCCGATGGAATCCGGCGTGTTGCACGACCTCAACGCCGTTGCCCTGGCCCGCCTTTCCTTTCTTTACGGGCCGCGTGAGGTCGGCTGGGACGACGAACGGCCGACCGTGACTTTCGAAGAGGATGGCCGGCTTTGTCGCTGCCGCCGGGACTTCGACGCGGAGAAACAGGTTTGCCGGCAACTTGCCGAACTGGGCTTCGAGCGGACCTCGCCCGAGCCCGGGGTCTCGCTCTTCGACTTTCACGGAGGTGATTTCCAGCTCGGCCGGGAGGCGCCGCACTCCTGGAGGGATCTTCTGAAGTCCCGCTTCGCGAAACTGGCGAAAGCGGGCTGGCGGATCGATTTCGAACCCGGGTTTCGCCTGGAAATCCCGGCTGCCACCGACTGGTTTTCCCGGCTGGACGAGACCCGGGACGGCTGGTTCTCGTTCAGCGCGGGCATCCGGTACGGAGAACACCGCATCCAGGCGCTGCCCATCCTTCGCGACTTTCTCCACGCCCACCGCCGGACCCCTTTTCCCGAACTCAGGGAACGTTTCGCCGCCAGTACCTTCGTTGTGACTTCCGGCGGCCCGGAAGCCCCCTGTCTGCTCGTTTCGGGCGAACGCCTGACCGGATTGCTCGACGCGCTTTTCGAACTGCGCGGAGGATCCCTCGATGCCCGGGGAACGCTGCCCGTATCGCGCTGGCGCGCGGCGGAGCTCGTTCTCGACGCCGGAGCCGAGCCGCCGTGCGACCTCGAAACCGACCGCCTCGCCCGGTTGCGGAAATACCTGGGCAAGGAGCACCGTCTGGTTCCGCCCCCCGGTCTTCCCGCGGCGGCGGAAGCCCTGCGCGACTACCAGAAAACAGGCCTCGCCTGGATGGAGTTCCTGCGGGAGACCGGAACCCACGGCATCCTGGCCGACGATATGGGTCTCGGGAAAACCCGGCAGGTTCTCGTTCATCTCCTGTATGAAAAGACGCAGGGTCGCCTTACGGGTCCCGCCCTGGTCGTCACACCGACAAGTGTCATCGATAACTGGATCCGAGAATCCGGGTCCGTAACCCCCGCCCTGTCGGTCCACCGCCATTACGGCAAGGACCGCGAGGACCGATGGGCTGAGGCGGCCGCGGCGGATGTCGTCGTGACCAGTTATCCTCTTCTGCGCCAGGATGCCAGCCGGTTTCTGGAGGCGGAATGGAGCTTTGCCGTGCTCGACGAGGCGCAGGTAATCAAGAACCCGCGCTCCCGGACCGCCCGGATCGCGGGCGGCCTCAAGGCGCATCGCCGGCTCTCCCTGTCGGGTACCCCCATCGAAAACCATCTCGGCGAACTCTGGGCGCACTTTCATTTTCTCATGCCCGGATACCTCGGCACGGCGGAGGCTTTCCGCGAACAGTTCCGTCGTCCCATCGAGAACGAAGCCGGTGACGAAAGCCGCGGCCTCGCCGACCTCCTCTCGCGTCGCGTCACCCCGTTTATTCTCCGGCGCCGCAAGGAGGACGTGGCGCGCGAGCTTCCGCCCAAGACCGAGGTCACGCACGCTATCGAACTTTCCCCAAAACAGAGCGAAGCCTACGAAGCCCTCCGGCTGCGTCTCTTCCGCGACATTCGCAAGGTTCTCGAAGAACGCGGTCTGGAACAGTCGCAGGTCTTCATTCTCGATGCGCTGCTGCAGTTACGCCTGGTCTGCTGCGATCCGCGCCTGGTCCGGGAGGGTGGCGCCGCCTTCGGGCCGGACGATTCCGCCAAGCTCCAACGGCTCCTGGAAATGCTCGACGAACTCCTGTCCGAGGGGCGCCGGGTTCTGGTGTTCTCCCAGTTCGTTCGCGTTCTCGACCTGGTGGGGAAGGCGATGGATGAACGGGCTTGGCCCTATCTGCGCCTGACCGGTGAGACCGTCGACCGCACGGACGTGACCGCCCGCTTCGAGCGCGGCGAGGCCCCGGTGTTTCTGATAAGCCTGAAGGCGGGCGGGGTCGGCCTGAATCTCACCGCCGCCGACACCGTCATCCACTACGACCCCTGGTGGAACCCGGCGGTCGAAGCCCAGGCCACCGACCGTGCCCACCGTATCGGCCAGGACAAACCCGTATTCGTCCACCGGCTTATCGCCGAGGACACGGTCGAAGCGAAGATCCTCGACCTCCACGCCCGCAAGCGTGCCCTGGTCGATTCCCTCCTCGCCGGACGGACCGGCGACCGCATCGCCCTCGACGAAGACGCGTTGGCGGATTTGTTTGGGGAGGAAACCGACGACCGTGTTGAGGGCTCCGGGACCGGGCCGTGATGGTTTGATCACTTTGCCTGGTCTCCGATACGGGGCGCTACTCCCGACGACAATAAGATTCCCAGCTGGGAATTTTATTGTCGTCGGATGTTGGGCTTGATTTTGGTTTTGGTTCGGTCATTGCCCGTGTCCTCCAATGAATCGCCTATCTGGCGCTTGTGCTTCTGCTCGGCGCGGCGGTATGGCGGCGGCGGGGTACGGTACATTGCTGGAGTGCCGCGACGGGTGGACGTTCGTGGTCAAGGGGAAGCGACGGTCGATTGCGCGGTTTCGACAAACCGGCGCAGGGGCGGTATGGGCGGAGCTGTATCCGGAAAACAGACACCGACTTTGAGCGGTGCCGGCGGCGGGCTCAGGGGGACGAAAACGACGCGCGAGCCGGCGACGGACATGATCGATTCCGCCGACAGGGCGATCGCCCGCGACGCGGAGACCGCAGCGATCAGGCTCAGGGCGCCGTCGCATTCCTCGACGATGCGGAGCTTCCCGGACGTCGTCCCAAGGGAGGTTGTCAGGAGCTTGTGGTAATCGGGGTATTCGGCGCGGTTGAAGACCGCGAGGGGCTCTTTCAACACGTCGGCTTTTTTGATCGTCCGTTTCTCCGCGAAGGGATGGGATTCCGAAACGATTATCCCGACCGGCGACGACCGCAGGGGCTCGAACCGCAGGCCGCGTGGCGTCCTCTTCGGGGGCGCCACCATGAGCGCGGCGTGCAGGCTCCCGGCGCGCAAACCGGCGACCATCTCGGCGGAACTCAGGTCGTGGAGAATAACCCGCACGCCCGGCATGGCCTTTTCGAATGCGTGCAGGATGCCGGAGAGAAACTCTCCGGTCGGCGAGGGGGCGTAACCGACGTGGAGCTCGGCTTTCTTCACCGCCGCCTGGGCCGCGGTAATCGCCTGGTCCGCCCGCCAAAGGACGGCGCGCGCCTCGTCCAGAAAGACGCGGCCGGCCGCGGTCAGGCGAATCGACTTCGCGTTGCGCTCCAGGAGAGGAACACCTATCTCCTCCTCCAGGTCCCGGATCTGCCGGCTCAGGGGAGGCTGCGAAAGGTTCAGCCGTTCGGCGGCGCGGGTGATGTTTTCTTCTTCCGCAACGGCCACGAAGTAGCGCAGATGCCGCAGTTCCATAATCGATGAGCCTACCTGAAAGGTTGGCTAAGGCAAGAAACTTGATATTTCCGGAACCGGGGCCGTGCGGGATATGATGAAGGCGTTATGAAACAAGAAACGATTAAGAACCTACTAAACAAACTCGCAAAAACGAACGATGCCCTCTCGCTGTTTCCGTTGCGTCTGGCGGCGGGAACGATCCTGGCCGCGCACGGGGCGCAAAAGCTTTTCGGCTGGTTCGGCGGCTACGGGCTCGCCGGGACGGGAGGATTCTTCGAGAACGAGCTCGGTCTCGCGCCGGGCGTGTTCTGGGCTTTGAACGCCGGTGCCGCGGAGTTTTTCGGCGGGCTGATGATTCTCGCCGGGGCCCTGACGCGGATTGGGGCCGGCTTGAACGTCGTCACCATGGCCGTTGCCGTTCTGCTCGTCCATCGCAGCGCCTTCTTCGCCAGCGAGGGCGGCATGGAGTTCCCGCTTCTCCTGCTCGCGGCGTGTGTGACCCTGGCGATAGCCGGGGGTGGAGGAGCATCCGTCGACCGGGCATTGGCCGCACGGCCGGCGTCCCTGAAACCGGCCGTGAGAGACACCGGGAAACGGCTGCGGGAGCAAAGCGCGTAATTGAGAATACGGAACCAAGAGAAACATTTCCGGCCGATCGACCCGGGAGCCGAGTCCCTGACCGACCGCCGCCGTTCCACTGCGGCAGGGTGGCTTGGGCGACCTCCCCCCGCTTTGCCACATCCTCGTAACCCGGGGCCTCGGCGTACAGCTTCTTTAGCTCCTGCCGTGCGCGCCGGTTCGCTCCGAGGGCCTCGCAGTCGAGCGAACATCGGCGATCACCTGAATCCCGTGCCGCTTCAGGAGGTCAATGAAGTGCTCGAGAACCGACCATAAACGGGCGTGCTTCCGGGTTTCGTTTTTTTCTTGTCACGGGGAGTGGCCGGGGATTGTTCTGTATATGAACAAAATTCCACACAACCCCTGAATGACATGACGATTCACGAGACGTTGAAAGAGGTGTTCGGCTTTGGTGCTTTTCGGGACGGGCAGGAGGCGGTGGTCGCGCGGATTCTCGACGGCAAGTCGGTGCTGGCGGTCTTTCCCACCGGGAGCGGCAAGAGCCTTTGTTACCAATTGAGCGCGCTTCACCTCCCCGGGCTGACGGTGGTTGTTTCGCCGTTGATCGCCCTGATGAAGGACCAGATCGATTTTCTGCGCGAGCGGGGCGTGGCGGCCGCGCGCGTCGATTCGAGTCTGGACAACGAGGAGTACCGTCAGGTGGACGCCGACCTGCGGTCCGGCAAGCTCAAACTCCTTTACGTCGCCCCGGAGCGGCTCTCGAACGAGCGGTTCGTTTCGAAGATCGACCGGCAAACGATTTCCCTGATGGTGATCGACGAGGCGCACTGCATTTCGGAGTGGGGGCACAATTTCCGGCCCGACTACCTGAAGCTGGCCCGGCTGTCGCGGGGGCTCGGGGT
>PXDC01000160.1 GCA_003565135.1 Verrucomicrobiota bacterium | reverse complement strand
GAAATTCCGGTGCGCACCGCATCGTAGTTCGAGGGGGCGAAATCGGAATTTCGATGGGCGTATGAGAGGTTCCAACCGGCAGAGACGTGTCGGTTAAAGCGGTACTTCACGCCGCCGAAAGCCGACCATTCATCGTCGTCCCTGCGATTACCGTTAGCCTGCAGATACTCGGAATCCTCAAATCCGGCGCCGGCATTGACCCGCCACCGCTCTCCCACCCGGCGGACCCCTTCCAGCTTAATCAGCAGCGTCCGCCCGGAAAGATTCGAAGCCGAGGTCTGCATATCATTGGTCAGCGATAGGACCACTTCCGTCATTTCATCCGCTTCCCAAGTGAGACCCGCAAAGGCATAAGGTTCGGTCTGGCGATCGAAATCGCCGTCGAACTCCCGGCGCTGGATACCGGCCTCGATTTCACCGATCAACCGCGCCAGCAACCGTCCCTCCGCGCCGGCCATCACGGCGTAATCTTCCGAGTCCAGGGCGGGTGTCACATCCGAAACGTCCGTCTTCCGGTAGCGCAACGAGGCCGTCAGGAGAAGCCTTTCGGAGTACTCGTGAGTGGGACCGAACCGCAGGGCGGTCACCCGGCGCGAGGCAAAACCATCCGTACGGGCCTCGCGATCCTGAAAATCAGCCGCCGCCCGCAGGGATCCCCGGTCCGACACGAAATATTCCAGGTCTCCCCCGGCATGCAGTCGCTCCTCCTGGAGCAATGCGCCATCCGCCGCGGTGGCCGAGGTGACCTCCTCAAATCCGCCGTTAAGCCGAAAATGGTACCGCCGTCCCCGCTCTTCGTGGGGGAAACTGAGCAGGAATTCCGACTTAACGTTTTCCGCGTCGAACCGGCTCCAATCGGCGAACCGGATAATCTCCAGCCCCGCCCGCGCCTCAAAATGAACAAGCCCTTCCGCCAGAAGGGATTCCAGGGACGGCAGCACCGTAATAACGATGTCCGACTCCTCGTCCGCGGTAAGAAAAAGATTGCTCGTGTAGGCGGCCTCGGCATGGGTGTTCACGAACAGGCCTCCGCGGGGTAAATCCACCGCCCCTGCGGCCCGCTCGCCCGCAGTCGCCCAAAGGGCCAGAAACGTCGTCGCCCAAAGCGTCGATTTTGTAAAATGGTTCATTACTCCCGATCATTGCGTCGTTTCGAGGGGGCCGGACACTACGGACCGCAACGGGAAAAAGACCGCCTACCGCTCGATCACACGACCGCTCCCTCCGCCTGTCCCCCAACCCAGACGCGCGGATTGAACGAGGTTCTCCATGTTGAGTCAACAGGTAAATGGCTCCGAATGGCCCGCACGGCCCGGGATATTCCCCGGTTGCAAGGACGTTTCCCGGCGGCGGGGACGTGGGTTGCCGCACAAGCCGGCCGCTTGACAATCCCGGTTCCCGCTTGAAACGCGGCCAATTCCGGATTCATGTAAGCAAGTATGAAATGGTCCCTTAAACTCGGGTCGGTCGCCGGAATCGGCATTTACGTTCACTGGACGTTTTCCATTCTTATTGTCGCGGCCCTGTTTCTCTTTCTCTCCCAACCCGAAGCCGATCTCCCGTCCGCCCTCGGCGGCGTCGCCTTCATTCTGGCCCTCTTTGCCTGCGTGCTCCTGCATGAACTCGGACACGCGCTCTGCGCGCGCCGTTACCAGATCGGCACCCGCGACATCACCATGCTCCCCATCGGGGGCCTGGCGCGCCTGCAGCGCATGCCGACAGACCCGAAACAGGAATTTTGGATCGCCGTCGCCGGCCCCGCGGTCAACGTAGCCATCGCCGCCATCTCCTTTGTGTTGATCGCCCTCTTTCACGGTTTCGACGCCGTGAGAACGTTTCCCCAAACGGTCGCCAACATCCCCCAGCCCACCCTGGTCAACCTGATGGGCATGAACATTATCCTGGTGATCTTCAACATGCTTCCGGCCTTCCCCATGGATGGGGGACGGGTGTTGCGCGCCGCGCTGGCCAAACGCCTTCCCTACCACCAGGCCACCCGCACCGCCGCCACCGTCGGTCAGGCGATGGCCATGTTCTTCGGTCTCCTCGGACTGCTCGCGTTCAATCCCTTCCTCGTGTTTATCGCCATATTCGTTTTCCTCGGCGCTCAGGCCGAAGCCCATTACGCCGAAACCCGGTTCGCCCTTCACGGACTGAAGGTGCGGGACGCGATGCTGACCCATTTTCGGACGCTTAGCGAGGGTGATACGCTGGGCGACGCGGTGGATGAACTCCTGGCCGGTTCCCAGCAGGACTTTCCCATCCTGCGCGACGATGAACTCGTCGGCCTGCTGACACGGCAGGACCTCATGCAGGCCCTGTCCGACCACGACCGCAACGCGCCCGTTACCGAAGGCATGACCCGTGAATTTGAAGAACTGGCGGAGGATGACGAACTGGAAACCTTGCAGGAGAAGCTCCGGGACGGTTTCACCAGGACGCTTCCCGTGATGAAGAACGGCCGTTTGAGCGGCCTGCTAACCCGGGAAAACCTGGGCGAGGTCCTGATGATCCATTCGGCCCTGGCCGAAAGCGGGAACGGCGCGCAGATGCGCGATATCCTGCACCGGGGACGGCAGACCGCATCGCACGACGACGTTCATCATCCTTTTCTGCGGAGGTAACAAATCGCCCGCCCCCGGGCAAAGGCCCGGCGCTCCGCGCCTACACATCGTCGTCGATCAGGCGGCAGGGCAACATCGCGGCGTCGGTCATACCGTGGATGATTTTTTTATCCGCCGGGCAGAACGTCGCCAGAATTCCGCCGAACCGCACCGTGTCGCCCTGGTTGAAAAAGTACGGGCAAAGGCGGGTCCGCCCCTCCCGCTCCTCCATCCCACCGCCCTCGAGGTAAACAGGATGACGGGTACGCAGCGGTTTCCGGTACCGCTGCAGAATATAGGGATTGGTGGCGCTCTTTTCGATCGCTTCATCGATGCCCTCGCCCCATTCCTCGCGCGAACAATCACTCCCCAGCAGGACACTGCGAGCGCCCTCCGCGGTTTCATGAAAGCCGCTGATCTTGAGGATGAGGTCACGTTCCTTTTGCGAGGCCTCCGACAAATCACGCCAGTCGGCCGGGAGCCGACCGCGAATTTTCGGCCCCGCAAAAACCGCTCCGGGCGGAAGCGGCGCCGGATCCACCACCCAGGATTCCGGGATCAAGCCACCCAAAACCTTTCGGCTGCCGCGGCTGAGGTTCTCCTTCCAATACTCCTCGAGGCGGTGATGATGGAACAGCGCCAGGTTGAGCTTCTCTTCCTGGAACGTCCTTAACGGGGGAGCCACCTCCACTTCGCCGTTCTCGATCGCGTCGAGGATGAAGTCCATATTGGGAATGTTGTCCAGGTCATAGAGCTCGAAAAAACGATAGATGACGTCGACCTTTTCCGGGTTTCCCTCAATATCCAGATAGAGCGCTCCGCCGAGGGGAATCAGTTCTTCGGGACGAATGCAATAAACGCGTTTGCCCAGCTCCCGGAGTTCCTGGGCCAGCCAGACCATCTCCGGCCGGTACGTCGCGGCTTCCTCGCTCACCACGATCGCGATCATCGGTGAGTGCTTTTCCGGAACCAGGCGGGCGAGTGATCCAAAAAAACCGGAAAGCATCAAGTCGTCCCGTCCGAGAATCGCCGAATCGGTCTTGCCGTAAAGCCGGTTGAGAAAAGCCGTCAGACCGATTCCTCCGGGTACCGAATCCATCTCGGTCACGGAAAAGCCCTCCGCGGTCACGATCAGGTCGGGCCGGATGACCGCGGGAAAGGCTCCGCGGAAACGCCCGTTTCGATTCCGCGCCACCGCCCCTTGCGGCTTGCCCCGCTCCAGGTATTCAGCGACCCAGGGCGCTTTGAGTTCGCGGTTGCGCAGGATATTCCTCCCCTGAACCGATTTCAGGTAGAGGTTCTCCAGGGCCTTGTGAAACTCCATGCATGCCGTCCCGATCTTTTCGATCCGGTCGAACTCCTCACGGGTGATCGGGTAGGCGCGAGGAGACAGCCGCCAGGTCTTGTTTTCAAAGAGCTCCTGCCGCTCCAGGGCCGAGGAAAGGGTCGTGTAATCGACATCAGGTGACATGAGTCCGCTCCGTTCCGCTATTCCTCGATCTTGATTTCCTTGTTGCGGGTCGACGGACATCCCGCCCGCAGCCAGGCATGAATGAACGAATCGATCCCCCCGTCCATCACCTCCTGGACGTTACCGGTTTCCATTCCCGTACGCAGGTCCTTCACCATCTGGTAGGGTTGGAAGACGTAACTGCGGATCTGATTGCCCCAACCCATTTCGCCCTTGTCCCCGTAAAACTTCTCCATTTCCTCCCGCTTTTCATCCTGCATCTTCTCATAAACCCGCGATTTGAGGATTTTCATAGCGGTGGCTTTGTTCTTCCCCTGGGAACGCTCGTTCTGGCAGGCGACTACGATTCCGGTCGGCAGGTGAGTCAGGCGCACGGCCGAATCCGTCTTGTTGACATGCTGCCCCCCCTTGCCACTCGAACGATACGTATCCACCCGGAGGTCGTCGTCGTTTATCTCGACATCGATATCGTCGTCGATTTCCGCGATAACATCCACCGCGCAAAACGATGTGTGCCGGCGTTGATTGGAATCAAAGGGACTGATCCGAACCAGGCGGTGCACACCGCGCTCGGCCTTCGTGAAGCCGTAGGCGTTTTCACCCACGATGCGGAACGTGACCCGGCTGATCCCGGCCTCCTCACCCTCCTGCAGGTCCTGAACCTCCACCGAGTACCCGACGCGCTCAGCCCACCGGCTGTACATGCGAAAGAGCATTTCCGCCCAATCGCAGGACTCCGTGCCGCCCGCACCCGAATGAACACTCATGATAGCGTTGCTGGAGTCGTGGGGGCCGCTCAGAAAACCGGCTATCTCCAACTTGTCGATCCCATCCACCAGATCCGCGACCAGGCCTTCAAGCTCCTTTTCGTAGGTAACCTTGTCCTCCCCGTCCGCCTCGTCCAAAAGTTCGAGCATGGCCTCGGCATCATCCAGTTTGCGACGATAGTCAACCAGCGGCTCGAACGACCGTTTCAAACGGGTGGATTCCGCCAGTGTCTGCCGGGCCTTTTCCGGAACATCCCAGAAATCCGGGCGCCCCATCTCGGCTTCCAGGGCCTCTACCTGCTTTTGACGTTTCTCGACGTCAAAGATACCTCCAAAGATAACCTGCCCGGCGGGTGATTTCCTCGATCTGCGAACGAATTTCCGGTGTGTTCATAAAGCTGCCTATCAATACTGAATGGGAAAAGAGTCAAAATTACCCAAGACGGTACATTGTCAAGCGGAGTCGTCGCCGCCGGCACAATCCCGCCCCGGAGATGAACCCCGGGGCGTCAATATCCTGCCCCCCTCCTT
>PXDC01000231.1 GCA_003565135.1 Verrucomicrobiota bacterium | reverse complement strand
CGCACCTCGAGGCCGCGGCGTTTCTCACCCTGTGCGACGACCTTCTCGACAACGCGGCCTTCCTGCACAACAACAGCGAGCTGAAGAACGCGACCCTGTGGGAAATGGAACGCACGCTGCTCCGTCAGGGCGAGATCCGGGAGCCCTACATCTCCCACTACCCGGACGCCTTTCGCTCGCGGGAGGAAGTGGCGTTTCACTGGGAAATAGCCTCCATCAGTCCCGACGACACCATTCACCAGCAGGATGGCCGATCGTTCGCCTGGTTCTATGGAGAACGCTTTGAAGCGTTCGACGGGCGTTACGATGTCGAGGTTCGCGTATTCGAAACGCGCGACGAACCCGCGGTGGCCGCCGAACGAATCCGGGAAGCCGACGCAACCGGAACCGTCGCGATTTCCCTACCTCACGGAATGGACGAACTCTGGGTTCGATCGATTCTGTTCGAACCGGATTCCGACGAGATCGTCTCCGAATCCCAGCAGCATTTCATTGTCAATGCCCCCAACGATGTCGACGGCATTCCGTTGTTGTCGGCATTGTCCACAGGCAACGGGCCCGACGCCGCCGGGTGGGAGGTGCTGGGAAACCCCCCGCACGCCGGCCCCGAAACGCCGTTCGGCCTCGGGCGATCCGTAACCTTACCCGGACCCGGCAACGACGAAAACGGAGCCATGATCTCCGGTTACATGGCGCTCGACGGCATCGACGCCTTGTCGGTTCACGCCATGATCCGGCACTCCGCCACCCATCCCAACGCGTTCGAACTCGTCTTCTACGACGACGACCGCAACGAACTCCAGCGCCAATCGATGAACCTGCGCTCCAACCCGGAGCGATGGATCCTCTACAGCTCTCATTACAGCCGCGCGGAATCCGATCCCCGGCCGCCGAGAACCCACCGTTTCCCCGCCGACGCCGGCTACGTGCGCCTCCTGATCCAGGCCCGAACGCCGCTGACCGTGGGCGACCTGCGCATCCACCGGCTGCCCTGACCCGGGCGCGGCCGGCGGGGCATCGATCCTCCTCCTGCGCCCACCGGACCTCACACCCGCTGATCCTCGACCGCCCCGGTCGGCTCCACGGCGGTGACGGGCTGGTCCGGAAGCTGATTCACCATGAGCGACAGCGCCCCGTCACCGGTGACATTGCAGGCCGTACCAAAGCTGTCCTGCGCCATATAAAGGGCGATCATCAGGCCCAGTGCGGCCTCCGGAAACCCCAGCATTCCCTGCAGGAGGGCGAGCGCCGCCATAACCGCTCCCCCGGGAGCTCCCGGTGCGGCCACCATGGTGACGCCGAGGGTGAGAACAAACGGTATCAGGGCCGGCGCCGAGGGCAGGGACAGGTCCGGTGAAATCCACATAACGGCAATGGCACAACTCACCAGCGTCATCGTGCTGCCGGCGAGGTGAATGGTGGCAAAGAGCGGTACGGCGAAATCGGCCACCGCCGGACGGACGCCGTTGAGCTTCGTCTGGCGAAGGGAAACCGGGATCGTCGCCGCGCTGGACATGGTGCCGAGCGCCGTGAAGTAGGCCGGCAACATGGTGGCCAGCCCTTTGAGCGGCGAGCGCGTAGTGAAAACGCCCGCCAGCACAAAAAGGACCGCGAGCCAAACCCAGTGGAGGAGGAGGATAAAGAGCAGGACCTGTCCGAAGACCCGGAGGGTGGCAAACACGGTGCCCTCCAGGGCGAGTTCGGCGAAAATACCCGCGATGTAAAACGGGAGAAGCGGAATAATGACCCGGCCGATCAACCACTCGACGACCCCGCGGGAGTCGTCCACCAGCCCCTTCAGGGCGGAGGCCCCCGTCGCGGCGATACCGATGCCGAAAATAAAAGCCGCCACCAGGGCGGTCGGCAGCGACAGGAGTGGCGGCACCTCGAGGCGGAAAAAGGGAGCGACCGCCTCGGCGCCCTCGTTCGGGGTATCCCCCGCCCCGGCCAGCCAGGGGATCACCAGGAGACCGACCAAAACAGCCAGGAACCCGGCCAGGATGGTGGACGAATAGGCCAGCCCGATGGTCACTCCGAGGAAGCGCCCCCCTTTTCGACCGAGGCTGGCTATCCCGCTCATAATGAAGAAAAGGATGATAAGGGGAATGGCAAAACCGATGAATTCGCCGAAAAGCGACCTAAACGTCGCCAACAGGCGAAGCGGCCAATCCGGCGAAAAGAGTCCGAGGAGAATGCCGGCCGCGATACCGGCGATAAGACGTAGAATCAGGTTCATGATGGTTTGGAGTGGAGTTCAGCTAAGATCGACCCGCGGTCTCAGGATACCGCCGGCTCGGCACCGCCGGCGCCATCGTCCGCCGCAAGCTCACGCAGGTCGCGAACGAGGCGATCCACGTCTTCACGGGTATTGTCCCAGGCGCACATGAAACGGCAGCCGCCGGTGCCGATAAAATCGTAAAAGCTCCAGCCCCTTTCCCGCAGCCCCCCGGCCACCGCAGGGGAAAGCTCGAGAAACACGGCGTTGGCCTGGCGCGGAAACAGGACCCGGACCCCTTCGATAGCGCCCACGCACGCCTCGAGATAGGCGGCGGTGTCGTTGGCGTGCGCGGCGTGCCCGAGCCACGCACCGTCCCGCAGCAGCCCCACCCACGGGGCGGCGAGGAAGCGCATTTTCGATGCGAGTTGACCGGCCTGTTTGCAGCGATAGTCAAATTCGTGGGCCAGGTCGCGGTCGAAGAAAACAACCGCTTCTCCCATGGGGAGACCGTTCTTGGCCCCGCCGAAAGTAAGGGCGTCCACCCCGGCCCTCCAGGTCACCGCGCTCGGCGCGACGTCCAGCGAGGCCACGGCGTTGGCGAAACGCGCGCCGTCCATGTGGAGCCGGAGCCCGTGGCGGCGGCATAGCTCGCCGACGGTTTCGATTTCCTCCACCCCGTAAACCGTTCCCAGTTCCGTGGCCTGGGTGATACTCACCGCCCGCGGTTTGGGATAGTGAATATCCCGCCGCCGACCGACCATGATTTCGATGGCGCCGCAGTCGATTTTGCCCTGCTCCCCGGGCAACAGCAGCACCTTTGTCCCGTTGGAAAAGAATTCCGGGGCGCCGCATTCGTCCGTTTCGAGGTGCGCGGAACGGTGGCAGAGGATGCTGTGGTAGGAACGGCAGAGAGAGGCCAGGACCAGGGAATTTGCGGCGGTGCCGTTAAAAACGAAAAACACCTCGCAATCGGTTTCGAACACATTGCGGATTTGATCCGCCGCCTCCTGCGTCCAGCCATCATCGCCATACCCCGGGGCGTGCCCGCGGTTGGCCTGTTCCAGTGCCGCCCAGGCCTCCGGACAAATACCGGCGTAATTGTCACTGGCAAACTGGCGATGCGTCATCCCCTCGGATTTCAAGCTCACGAGACAACACTCACCGTCCGGAATAGTCAATCGCCTATCCCCGGGCGCCTCACCGGGAAACGCGCCGCACCAGGACCCGGGTGGAGTCGCCGTCCGTCTCCTTTTTGACCTCGAACAGATCGATGGCCGAAAACAGGTCGCTCAGCTTGCGAAAGCCGTAGTTTCGGGAGTCAAACGAACCCTGGTTGGCGATGTGGGAACCGATGGGCCCGAGCGAAGCCCAGCCGTCCTCGTCCTCCACGGCCTCCACCGCGCTGCGCAGCACGTTCATCAACTTGGAATCTCCCTTCAACTGCGCCCCCGTAAGCCGTCGGTCGGGAGTGGCGCTGGTGGCCTTCCGACTCTCGTCATCGTCCAGGTAAAGAAAGCGCGTGCAACTGTTGACGAAGGGCGAGGGCGCGTTCTTGCCGCCGAAGCCGATAACCTGTTTTCCGTCGGCCCGCAGGCGAAGGATCAGGGGGGTAAAGTCGCAGTCGGAGGAGACGAGGCAGAACGTCCCCACGTTCTTGGTGTAGAGCATATCCATGGCGTCGATCAACAGCGCCATATCGCTGGCGTTTTTGCCCTTTACCAGGTCGAAATGCTGGACCGGTTGAATGGCGTAGTCGTGGAGGATTTTTTCCCAGCCGGCCAGCGCCTGTTTTTTCCAGTTGCCGTAGGCGCGACGAATATTGACCACCCCGTACGACGCCAACTCCGCGATAATGAAGTCGATTTTGGCCGCGGGCGCGTTGTCGGCATCGATCAGCAGCGCGATATTCTCGTGAGCGGGAGCGGATGGAATCATGATCCCTAAAGTCCTGTCCCAGCGACCCGGCGGCGTCAAGGCGTCGCTTTGGCCACCGGACGGGGGGATTCGGGCAGAGAAGGGTTGATTTGACCACGGAGCGATTTATGCTGAGGCGAACATCCAAGGTGTAATGACCGAACCTTAATGATCAAACCCGCTTCGACTTATGAAACTGACCTACTACGGACATTCCGCATTTCTGCTCGAGACCGGCAACCACCGGTTGCTGATGGACCCCTTTCTCACCGGGAATGACCGCGCCCCGGTCAAACCGGGCGACGTATCCTGCGACTTCATCCTGCTCACACACGGGCACGAGGATCACGTCGGCGACACCGAGGAAATCGCCCGCAAGAACGACGCCACCATTATCGCGAACTTCGAGCTCGGCGACTACTTCGCGGACAAGGGATTGAACACCCATCCCATGTACATCGGCGGGCAACACCGTTTTCCTTTCGGCAGCGTCAAGTTCACCATCGCCCACCACGGCTCCAGCCTGGCGACCCCGGACGGGCGGATCCCCATGGGCAACCCCGCCGGGCTGTTGATCACGGCGGAAGGAAAAACCCTCTACAATGCGGGCGACACCGGGTTGTTCCTCGATATGAAACTGATCGGCGAAGAGCGTCACATCGACGTCGCCCTGCTCCCCATCGGGGATAACTTCACCATGGGCGTCGACGACGCCATCAAGGCCATTACCTTCCTGGGACCCAAAAAAGTGGTTCCCATGCACTACAACACCTGGCCCCTGATCGAAGCCGACACCGACGTCTTTGCCCGCGGTTCCGAACGGGCCGGCGCCGATCCGAAAGTGCTGGCACCCGGAGAAACCCTCGAATTTTAAACGCGAGGCGTGCGCCGGCCGGCGGGGATAATCCATCAATTAATTGATTGGATTTCCCGGCCGGCCGGGGCATACCTGTATGCGGTCTATGGATTATCCATCCCTTCCACCTTCTCTCGAATCAAGGGACCTGCGGTCAAAGGACCTGCAGAACATCAAGGCGGCGCTGATGACTTGCTACCGCTGGATGTTTCTGGCCCGGACGGCCGACAACCGCATCCTCGAACTCTTCCGCCAGGGTCTGATCCGCGGCACGGTGGCCGGCGGCCAGGGCAACGAGGGGCTGGCCGCGCCCATCGGCCTCCTGGCGGACAAGGATATCGATGTCGTTTCCTTCTCGCACCGGGGACTGGCGGGGAAGCTGAT
>PXDC01000296.1 GCA_003565135.1 Verrucomicrobiota bacterium | reverse complement strand
GCAACCAGCCGGTCAAAAACCTGGAAACGGGGCGTGTTGCCATAACCTCGCAAAATCACGGTTTTGCCACCGACCCGAAGAGCCTCGAGGAACGCGACGGAATCGTAACCGAAATCAATCTCAACGATCAGACCGTCGAGGGCCTGAAACACAAGGAACTGCCGGTCTTCACGGTGCAGTACCATCCCGAAGCGGCCCCCGGACCAAACGATTCCGATCCGCTCTTCGTCGACTTTTACAACCTTATCAAGAAGCGCAAAGCGGGAAAGATCTGATTTCGAAGGAGGTGATGGGTCGGGAGTCGCGGTGCCGGTTTGCTCATCAGGTCGGTCGCGTCGCCGCACCTGCGGAAATCGCCGTCCACGGAATAAGCCCGGGCTGAATCCGCATGGACGAAAGCCATTCTCCGCATCGGAACGGCACTCCCGGTTCGACAGCGGCAGAACCATAAACCGCGGCCGTTACCAATCCCTGAATTCGCCGGTCCATCGCCGGCGGGACAACACATGACTCTTTTACTGCAAATGGATGATCGATCATGGATCTGGGGCGGGAACCTGCTCTACGGTTTGGCCTTCGCCATAGCCCTGTTTTTCGTCCTGCGGTCACGACGCCATTCCCGGCTGCTCCTCTTCATTCTCATAGCCGCCGGGTTCGTACTTCAAACCACCGGCCTTTACCTGCGCGGCCTCGAATCGCAGGGCTGTCCGCTCGGAAACCCCTTCGAGATCCTGCAGTTTATCGTCTGGTCGTTAATCGTCATCTATATGGTGATCGGTCCGGCCTTCCACATGAGCCTTCTGGGGTTCTTCACATCCGGGCTCGCCGCAACCATCGGCGTCGCCTCACTCCTGGTTCCGGAATGGGATGCCGTCCGCCGTGAAGAACTTTTTGGCGGCAACGTGTGGATCGAGTTGCACGCAGCCCTCGCCATCTTCAGCTACGGCGCATTCGGCGTACTCGCGCTGACGTCGCTCATGTACCTGTTGCAGAATTACAGCCTCAAGCACAAGAAGCTCGAGGGCGTCTTTCATTTTCTCCCATCACTCTACCAGCTGGAGACCATGAACTTCCGCTTGCTGATTCTCGGGACGACGGTCCTCACCGGTTCCCTTTTGATCGGCGCTCAGCATTGGTTCCGGGATTTTCAGAGCGTCAACCAGGGCAAACTCTTCGTCACCACCGCCATCTGGGCCGCGTACAGCTCGGTCCTCCTGCTCCGCATCCGGGAAATGCTCATTTCGCGGGCCCTCTCCTGGACCTGCATCATTCTCTTTCTATTCGCCCTGCTGTCCATCCCACCCGTCGATTCCAACCGAAAACCGGAGGCGCGACCGCCGGAATCCGCCCGGCTGGAACGACTCAGCCCGTCACACCTTACCGATGAATCTCCCCGTGCGGCCCCGCCGCTACCGGGGCCCAAGGACTCTGATGGAGGCGCCGCCGGGCCCCCGCCCGCCGAATCGCGACCGACCCCACCAATATGAGCGGGCCCCTTCATATGCTCGGTGCCAGCCACCGAACCGCACCCATCGAAGTCCGGGAGAAACTTGCCATCGGGCCGGACCAAACCGCCGATGTGTATCAGGGACTCAAAAAAATCGACGGGCTCAATGAATTTGTCGTCCTGAACACCTGCAACCGGATCGAAATCTACACGGTAGCGGAACACCCGGAAGTCCGGCGCCGATTGGAAACCTACCTCTGCGATTTTCATTCCTGCGACTCCGAAACGCTGCGAAAATTCAGCACCTGGAGAGAAAACGAGGACGCCGTTCGTCACCTCTTCGAAGTATCCAGCGGGATCGATTCACTGGTGGTGGGCGAAGCGGAGATCCTGGGCCAGGTGAAAGACTCGTACGCCCGTGCCCGGGAAAACGCATCCCTCGGTCCGATCCTCAATCGCGTTTTCCAGAAAAGCTTTCAAGCCGCCAAATGGACCCGTACCCACACCGGGATCGGGCGGGGCCAGGTCAGCGTCGGATCCGTGGCGGTCGACCTCGCGCAAAAGATCTTCGGGGACCTGGCCCGTTGCCGGATTCTCGTACTCGGCGCCGGCGAGATTGCCGAACGGACGCTGGTGAACCTGAAGAGTCGCGGAGCCCACAGCATAACCGTCGCCAACCGGACCTTCGAGCGGGCCGGCGATCTGGCCCGAAAAATGGAAGGCTGCGCCCTTCCCTTCGAGCAGATCCACCGGGCACTGGTCGAGTACGACATCGTCATCGGATCCACCGCGGCGACGGAACCCCTGTTTTCGCGTGCGGAAGCCGGTCAGGTCATCCACAACCGCCCCCTCCGTCCCCTCCTGCTCATAGACCTCGCTGTACCCCGCGATTTCGATTCCGCCATCACCGAAATCGACAACGTCTTTCTCTACAATATCGACGACCTCTCGGAACTGGCCGACGCCAATCGCGCGTCGCGCGAAACCGAAATCGCACGGTGCCGGGAAGTCCTCCAGGCCAAAGCCCGTCACCTCTGGAAACACCTTCGCCTGCCCGACCCGTCCCGAACCGAGGATCCGGGGTCTGTCCAGGGAACCGGATAAGGCCGGAACCCGGCCCGTTTCGTCATCCGCCGGCGTCAGTGATCGCAGCAATAAAGATCGCTCCGGTGACGGTGCAGATCCGGGATGGGAGCGCGCTCGTCCCGCAGGTTTTCGATCCGTCCCAGCGGACGGGAGTTCTCTTCCATCTCCGCGGTGTGACGCTCCACGATGTTCTGGATCGCGTCGACGATATCCGGCCGGTGAAAGGCCAGGTTGCGCTGCTCTCCGATATCCTCGGCCAGGTTGAAGAGCGCTTCATCCTGGTGGAACGCGTAGTCGTCGGAATAATTGTAGTTGATGTTGTTGTAATCGCGTCGCGGACCCTCCAGGTGCAGTTTCCAGTTTCCCACCCGGACGGCGTGCAGTTGCCGGAGCCGATAATAGAAAAAAACATCGTGCGGCGAATACGCCCCCTCCTCGCCGCTGATGAGCGGCCAGATATTCTTCCCGTCGATCACGCGGTCGGCGGGAACCTCCGCCCCGGCCAGCGCCGCAAAGGTCGGGTACAGGTCCATAATCGTCGTGATGCCATCGATCTCGACATCCTCCGGAATCACTCCCGGCCAACGCATCACCGCCGGAACGCGATGGCCGCCCTCCCAGGCCGTCCCCTTGCCCTCGCGCAAAGGTGTGGCCAATCCCCCGTGGGCCCCTTTCTGCAGCCAGGGGCCGTTATCGGAGGTAAAGATTACCAGGGTATCGTCGTCGAGGCCCCGCTCCTCCAGCTTGTCCAGCACGGCCCCGGTGCTCCAGTCCATCTCTTCAATGACATCACCGTACAAACCAAACCCGGAAACCCCGCGAAACGCTTCCCTTATGTAGAGAGGCACATGGGGAAACGTGTGCGACAGCAGGATAAAAAACGGCTCGTCCCGCTCTTCTTCGAGAAGTTCAAGAACCTTTTCCGTGTACCGTTTCGTCAGGTAACGCTGGTCCGGGCCATGCTCGATTACCGTTTCATTCTCCATGAGCGGGAGAGGATCGAAAGGCCCCCGCCGGCTCTCCGGTCCCATATCGTTGCTGTAGGGCAAACCAAAATAATAGTCGAACCCCTGATTGGTCGGAAGGAACTCCTCGTGATGCCCCAGGTGCCATTTCCCGATCAAGGCCGTGGTGTAACCGCGTTTTTTCAGGATCTCTGCCAGGGTTATCTCGTCGGGATGCAGACCGTACGTGGAATCGGGCCAGCACACCCGTCGCATGCCCACCCGCTCCGCGTAACTCCCGGTCAACAACGCCGCCCGCGTGGGAGAACAAAGGCTTTCCACGTAGAATTCCTTAAAACGTATGCCCTCCCGGGCCATTCGGTCGACGCGGGGTGTCTTGATATGCCGGGCCCCGTAGATTCCGACATCGGCATACCCCATGTCGTCGGCGAGAATCAGGATAATATTGGGCCGGCTGCCGTAGGCCTCGTCAACTGCCGGTGCCGTCGCCCACCCCGCGATTATACTGAAAAAAACAAGTGCGTTAAGTGTCCGTTTGGGCATTTTCATATTTCAATCATTCTATCTCCCGCAAAGCGTCGCCACCACCGACGCCACACCCGGGTTCGGCCGAACTCACACGGCTCCGGTTCGCGACGCCGCCAGCATCCCGGCCAGCTCGCCCACGGAGTCGACAATAAGATCGGGAGCCGGCATGGCGGCCTCCCCCTCCTCCCGACCGGTCTCTCCGGTCAGTACCAGGACCCCGTAAGCGCCCACGCCCCGGGCCATGGCCAGGTCGGTGTAAACCCGGTCCCCGACCACCCCGAGCTCATCGGGCCGCAGATTGTGACGGCGCATAATCTCCTCGACCATGATCGGATGTGGTTTCCCCAACACCGCTTCCGGCGGACGTCCGGTGGCCGCCTCCAGGGCCGCGCAAATCGAACCGCAGTCCACCAGCAAGGTGGGTTGATCCGTCGGACATACCCGGTCCGGATGAGTCGCAATATACGGGATTCCCCGCGATATCCAATAGCCCCCGCGGCACAACTGGTTAAACGACAGTTGCGGATCAAAGCCCACCACAACCATGTCCGGGGCCTCGTCACAGGCGGAAAAACCCGCCTCCTCGAACTCCGCAATCATGCTGGCCGTACCCACGAAAAAAATCCGTTTCGCCCATTCGTGATTACGTTTCAAATACGCGATCGCAGCCAAAGTCGACGTTTGAAACTGATCCGCCGTCGCCGCTATACCCATCCCATTCAAATGGGTCACATAATCACGCACACTTTTCGACGAATTATTGGTAAAGAACGTATACCCGATGCCGAGTTCGGACAAAGTCTCCAGGAAAGGCACCGTCTCGGGAAACAGCGTTTTCCCCCTGTAGAGGGTTCCGTCCATATCCAGGGCCAGGTGACGGATCGCCGCTATACCCGATCGGTTCATAGAGCAGCTTATTCGCCGTCGCCTTCCCTCAATGCGAGCACCTTCCAAACCATGGACGGGTTGTCGGTAATGATGCCGTCGACCCCCATGTCCAGGAGCCGGGTCACTTCATCCGGTTCGTTGATGGTGTAAACCCAGACAGGAAGCCCGCGATCCTGTGCCTCCCGGATCGACGCTTCAGTCACCTGCCGATTCCACCCCACCACCGAGGCGCCCGCCGCCTGCAAACGGTCGAGAAACCCGGAATCCAGGTACCGTTCATCCCGCGGATAACGGCTTCCATCGGCCTGTCGGGGCGGCCCCAACGCCCCGAGCGGAACATGCGGTGCCAGATCGTGAAAGTCGGCCAGGAAGGCCCAGTCAAAGGCCTGCACCACCACGTCGTTGAGCATTTCCTTTTCCACAAGCAGCTCATAAAGCGTCTCGGCATCGCCCTGTTTG
>PXDC01000175.1 GCA_003565135.1 Verrucomicrobiota bacterium | reverse complement strand
CCGCCGCAAAGCGCTGCCGATCGCGCCCGAACATTTCGGCATAAGCGAGAAGGTGATGGGCCACCGAAACGGGCTGGGCGCGTTGCAGGTGCGTGTAGCCGGGAACCAGCACCGCGCGCTCCCGCTCTGCCAGGGCCACCAGCACTTCGAGCAACGCGGTCAATTTTCGGTCGATTTCCCGGCACGCGTCCTTGAAGTACAGCCGCATATCGGTCGCGATCTGGTCGTTCCGGCTGCGGGCGGTGTGGAGCTTGGCCGCGGCGGGAACGTCGCGGGTCAGCGCCTGTTCCAGATTCATGTGGACATCTTCATACCGGATGTCCCAGCGCACGTCGCCCGCCCCGATCTTTTTTTCCAGGCGGTCCAGACCGGCGTGAATCGCATCCCGCTCCGCCTCGGTCAGGATGCCGATCCGGCAGAGCATGGCGGAGTGCGCCCGGTTCACGCGCAGGTCATAGAGCGCCAGGCGCGAATCAAATGACACCGATTCGCTGAAATGCAGCATCAATTCCGCCGGCTCTTCGGAAAACCGTCCGCCCCAGGTCGCATGTTGCTCATTGGCCATAAGGGAACGGATGATGACGGCGCCCGCCGGCCCGGGCAACGCCAAAGTGGGCTCCGGAACGGGCTTGCCGGCCCGGCCGGAATTCCCGCCCCTTCAATCGGAGCTGCGTCCGGTCCGGCGGGTATGGGCGCCCCGGAGATAGACCGTGCCCTCCACGGTAAAGGTCTCCATCGCCGCCTCGTAACCGAACCCGTCGTCGTAAAAAACCGCATCCCGGTGAATCGCACTCTCGTAATCGACCTCTGCCGGATCCGGACCGTCGCGCAGAATCTCGTGCAGGACACGACCGTCCAGGCCGTCGGGAATGTCGATGCCGCGGAGGTACAGGATGGTCGGAACAAAATCAACATTGCCCGTCGGCACGGAACTGCGCACGCCCTGCCTTATATCAGGCCCGGCGGCGATGAGGGGAATGTGCATGTCGAACGGACTGTCCGAGCCGTGGGTCGCCGTGCCGCGCCGGGTTGTTGTCCCGTGCCATCCGAATTCATTGACATCGTCGCTCCAGGCGGGGGTGAACAGGATGTCGCTGCTGCGTTCGTGGGTCCACTGGATGAGGTCGGTGGACAGCGTTCCGGGAACCTTACCGTGAAGGTCCCCCTCGTTGGCCGGCCGGGTGTAGACATTGCCCACCTGGCGGTCCCGCTGCAGGACTTCGACCATACGCTGGAAATGCGCGTACTCCCCGCTCTTCACCCAGATCATATTGGACTGGCGGTGTACATGATCCCCGAGATCGGCTTTCTCCATCAGCGCCCCGAAGTTCAGAGTGCCCTCATTCTGCGTGAACCCGTGATCGCTGGTGATGAAGATATTCACTTCGTCGGTCAGGCCGTGGGCCTCGTGCTCGTCCAGAATGCGGCCGATCTGCCGGTCCACGCTGGCCAGCGCCTCCAGGGTTTCGGGCGCGCCGACGCCGTGGGCATGGCCCGCCGCGTCCGGCTCGCCCATCCACATCAGGACCGCCTCGGCCGGATCGTCGCCCAGCGAATCGTGCAGGTAACTGTCGGCTTCCCACTCGGTTCGGGCGGGACCCCGACCGCCGCTCGGCGGTTCCCCGATGGCCGCGGTGACCGACTCCCTCGCCTCCTCCGAACTGAAGCGTCCGCCCGGCTCCCAGTACCCTTTCCCCTTGGCCAGGTGATTCATCAGCCAGCACGAATTCCCCAGCGCCAGCAGGCGGTCGCCGTGGTCGTCCAGTATCTCGCCCAGGGTCCTGGTCATGATCATAGGCGTGCCGGAAACCTCCTCCAACTCCCTCATCTGGGCCGGACGGCTGGTGTGCACGGGCGAGTCGAGCTCCGGATGGTAAAGGTGGTTGTGCACCACTCCGTGGGTCCCGGGATACGTTCCGGTCGGTATGGATACCCGGTTGGGACGGGTAAACGATGGAAAAACGGCGAACGACTGCTCGCCCACCACCCCCCGCTCGCCCATGGCGTGCACGTTCGGCATGATCTCCGGGGTCACGTAGTCCGGCCGAAGTCCGTCGACAATAATCACCAGGTTTCGGTGGCGCGGGGTTTCCGCGGCCCCGCGCGCCATCCCCGCGCCCGCCACCAGAAACACCGCCGTGGCCGCCGCACAAAACAGCATGCCCGCACGAAATTCCGTCGCCCGGGCGCTTCTCCCCCTGCAGCCCGGCCCGGCCGTAAACACCGGTGAATACAGGCGGCGCATGCGCGGGAATCGGTTGCGGTCGAGGCTGGTTTTGTCGGGTAAGGTCATCATAGGGCGACCCTAGGCGGACCAAACGACCTGACAAGGAAAAGTGCCGGAAGCGCCTTGCCAGCGGCCTTTCATTCCTGCTTGTTACCGGGCATCGACTTCGCCGAATCACAGATGAAAGCGTTTCGCCGGTCCCTGTACGCGTGGTATCGCCGCCACGGACGCCGTCTCCCATGGCGGGACCGGCCTTCGCTCTACAAGACCGTGGTTTCCGAATTCATGCTGCAACAGACCCAGGTCGCCACCGTACTGCCGTACTTCGACCGGTGGATGAAGCGTTTTCCGGGCTTCCGGGAGTTGGCCAACGCTCCGGAGGGCGACGTGCTCAAGCACTGGGAGGGCCTGGGTTATTACAACCGCGCCCGCAACCTGCACCGGCTGGCCCGGACCGTCAACGCCATGGCGGCCATCCCCGAATCCCCCGAGGCCTGGCGCGAACTGCCCGGAGTGGGCCCCTACACGGCGGCGGCCGTCACCAGTATCGCGTTCGGCGCGCTCGCCGCCTGCATCGACGGAAACGTCGTCCGGATTCTCACCCGCATCCGGGCGGACGGCACGGCATACCGGGACGGCGCCGCCGCGGCGCGGGCCCTCGCCCCGCTGGCCGATGCGCTCCTGCCCAACGAACGGCCCGGCGACCACAACCAGGCCATGATGGAGCTGGGGGCCACTGTCTGTTTCCGGAAACGACCCCTGTGCACCACCTGCCCGGTGGTCGGGCTGTGCCGGGCCGGCCGGCAGGGCGACCCGGAGTCCTATCCGGTGCTGGCGGCCAAACCGACCACCAGGGTCGGCATAACCCGCCTGTGGTGCCGCCGGGGTCGTCGCCTCCTGCTGCACCGAACCTCCGGCACCGCGCGGCGCCTGGCCGGCATCTACGAACTCCCCGAACCCGTTCACCTCGGCCTGGCCGCCGCCGATCCCGCCGATTTCGGTCCGGTGATCGCCCGCCGGAAACGCGCCATCACCCGCTACCGCATCACCGAAACCATCCACCGCCACCCGGACCCGCCCGCCCAAAAGGCCCTTCCGGACGATTCCGGGCTCGAATGGATTCCCCTGGACCAGCTCCCGGCCATCACCCTCTCCGGCCCGCACCGGAAGTGGGTGGAGGAACTGGTCGCGGCCGAAGGCAACATCCCCGGAAAGCCCGGCAATCCTGGGGATGGTTCGGGTTAGTACGAATACTGCTCGGTTAAGCCCGTAGTGCGCCGCTTCAGCCAGCACATCCAGAGCCGTTCGCCCGTAATGCGCCGCGGTACGGGCGGTGTGCGCTAGCTGAAGCGGCGCGCTACGGCCGGAGCGATCTGGCCGGTCGGGAATGGGTTCCCCCCGTGCGCCGCTTTAGCCAGCACCCCCGAGCCGTTCGCCCGTAATGCGCCGCGGTACGGGCGGTGCGCGCTAGCTGAAGCGGCGCGCTACGATTGGGTACCGGCTCCGCCGGGTTTGGCTTCCAGCCTGAGAAAACACGCTGGCCTGCGACGAGCTCAGTCGAGTCGAAGTGTGTTCTCCATTGGGCTTAACCGAGCGACATTCAGGCTAGTACAGCGAATCCCCCGCGAGGATGGTATCCAGCTCGCCGGACAACGTCTCCCGGAGGTTGGGGGAAAAACCCACGTGGACGGCCTGCACCTTTCCGTCTTTGCCGATAATAACGGTGTGGGGAATCCCATGAACCCCGTACTGATCGGCGACACTGCCGCGGCGGTCCATGGGGACCTGCAGATCCCATTCCCGGGCCCGAATAAAGTCCTCCACCGCGGCGTCCCCCTCGCGCTGGTTGACCGCGTAAAAGACCACGTTGCGGTCGCGGTACTCGTCGGCGACATCGATCAGCGCCGGCATCGCCTGGATACACGGACCGCACCAGGTGGCCCAAAAGTCGAGGATGACAATGTCCTCGCCCAGATGGTCGGCCAGCGCCATCTCGCCGCCGCCGAGCATTTCCAGTGAAAACGTCGGAGCCACCTCGCCCAGCAGCGGCTGCGGCCCCTGTCCGCCTCCCGCCTTTTCCTGCACCGCGGCCAGGAGGTCGTCCACCTCTTCCGCCCCGGGGGGCGGGTTAAAAACAAACGTCTCATCCGAATGCGGCACATCGATCTTCCAGTCGCGGAACACAAACGCCATCTCCATTTCCATTTCCCCGAAATCGGGCATGCCTTCCACCTCACCGGACATCGTCCGCATCATTTCGGTCAGGTCGGACCGGACCTCCACCAGCACCGGACGCTCGCCCTCGCTCACCCAGACATCGAGGGTTACGGCGACATTGGACCCGTCGAATAACGCGCGTTCGGCCTCGCTCATTCCCTCGCGCATCTGTTCGCCCAAACGTTCCTCGATGTCGTCCGGACGAAGCCTGACCTCGAGCCGGTGGAGGTTTTCGCCGTCCCGTTCCTCCATCCCGACATAAGCCAGGTCGGCGATCGAATCCAGCGTCACCCCGTTCACACCGCCGGTCATGAGGGGACGCATGACCATCATGACTTCGCCGCCCATCACGGATACGTCGCCCAAAAGGCCGTCCAGATCCTCCGGTGCATCCGAGGCGGTGTAAACATCGAACATGGGCAGATGAACGAACAGCCGACTGCCGTCGCTGACGATTGTCTGCCCCATCGTGCCTTCCCGAAGGACCGACGAAAGTTTGTTCGGTTTTTCGAAAGCAAAGGAATAAAGGGACTCCAGCTCCTGCTCCATGCCCATCATGCGGACATCCACCCGGTAAACGATATCGGTACTGAAGGTCTCGGCCGAAGAAATGCGCTCGACCACCTCCCCGATGAGAACCGCGGCCCTGTCGGCAGCGGGATCCTCGTTGGCGGAAAGGGAGAGGGTGGCGCCCGCGAGGCAGGCCGGAATCAAACGTCGGAAAAGAAAGCGGAAGCGGGTTTTCATGATTTATGGGTTTTGTCGATGTCCGCAGAGCGCCGGAGGGACCGTACCGGATAAAATAAAACAATAACAACCAGGCTAAAAGGCTAAACGCGCCGGACGGGAAAGTCAATCCACCCGAACCACGTAGCCGCGGAGGTACTCGCTTTCGGGCATGGCCAGGAGCACCGGGTGATCGGCGGGCTGG
>PXDC01000067.1 GCA_003565135.1 Verrucomicrobiota bacterium | reverse complement strand
GAAGCCGGGATCGGCGCCCCGTCCTCCGGGGCGTACACACGCAACCAGGCCTTCCCCTTCGGAAGCCCGCTCTCCGCCGGCGGTTCCAAGCGATTTCGCCCGGCCGGGTTCATCGACAAAGGAATCGGCAGCTCCTTGGGGCCGAAGGTATGGCGAACCAGCACCGGAGATTTCCTCTGCTCCTCCGATCGAACCTCGACCAGAAACGCCCCCCGATGAACTCTCCCGGTCTCGTCGGTGACCCGCACCCGGACCGGATAATCTCCGGGGTCTTCATACCGGTGGGCGAGAACCGATCCCGCTTCCACTCGGTTTCCGTCTCCAGGCCACCACTCTGCGGCGACGGGAACGCATCCTCCGCGCAAACGCGCCTGCAGTTCCACGGTCTCGTTGGGGCGCGCCGAAAACGGTCGGGCGACCACTTCGACCCTCGGTCGGGCGGCGCCTTTCCCATAGTCGTACACCCCGATATCCGGACGCTCCGGATCGCTCGAAAAGCCCACGGCGTCCCCGGCCTCCCACGCGAGGGACCGATCAAGATACAGACGCCGCCGCTCCCGGTCAACGGACTCCACCACCGCCATCCGGCCGCCGACCGAGATCCGGTCCCCTGTTTCTCCGGGAATACCGTATCCATCGTAAAAATACCCAGCATCTTCCACGGGTAGCTCACGGCCCGTCCCGGCATTCCGCGTTCGCGTCAGCACCGTCCCTCCGCCACGAAGCACGGAATCCGCTCCCAGCGAATGAACGTAATTGACGGGGTCCTCGTATTCGGGTAACGCCTCCGGCCCGAAATTGCCTTCAAACTGCGGCTCCTGCTCCTCCGTCCACCGCTCGCCGTCCACCTCCGAAGGCCGCCAGGGCTCCCGGCCGACGGTCACCATCCCCCCCAACGCATTCCCGCGAAAGCGCGTCCATTCCGCCCCCCGCGCCATGGTGATCACCTGGTCTCCTGCTCCGCCTTCATCATTACGTGAAAAAATGTTGTTCTTGAACTCGACATCGTATATCCGAGAACCGGAAATACGCACCCCCCAATTCAGGTTGTCGTCAAACACGTTGTGATAGAACCGCACCGTATCGATCCCCACGTCTCCCGGAGCCGGGTAGAGGTGCAGGGGCGCCCCCCGGTTTCGAAATATCCGGCTGAAACGGAATATGCCGTCCACCGGGGCAAACTTCGAAGTCGATCCGCGGGCCCTCCCCCCCCGCAGGGAATGGGTCAGGACATTATCTTCAAACAGAATCTTCTCATTTCCGCCGAACACCTCGAGTCCGCGTCCCCAACAAGGGTGGAAAACGTTGCCCCGGAGAACGATCCGCCTGTTCGTACCGTGGGGCCAGAACATCAACGGAGAATGCGGGGCCCGGCTTATGGCATTTCCCTCAAAGACGATGCCCTCTGAATGGCTGACCACCACCATGTTGAAGGTGTTGCGCCGCATCACCGAGTCACGCACCCACACATTGCGGCTCCCCGTAATTAGCATGCCGGTGGTCGCGTAAGCCTCCTCCATGAGGCAGTCCACGATCTCTACGAATGCACTGTCCTCCACGCGCACCCAGGCCGACGCATCCCGCCGGGTGTTGATCTCCAATCCCTCTATACGGACGTGCCTGACTCCCACAAGCTCCACAGCAGCGGTTTCCGCACCGCCCCCGCGGAGGCGTGCTGTACGCCTTTCGGCCGCGCGCAACACAATCGGCGCATCCTCGGTACCCGATTTACGGAGACGAAAAACCCCCTCGAATTCCCCGGGCAAGAGCACCACCTCATCGCCCGGGCCGACCCGTTGTGCGGCAGCCTCGAGAGTTCGCCAAGGCGCAGTCCGCTCCCCGGAAAAACCGTCGTCGCCTTCCGGAGAGACGTAGTAAGGCCCCGAATTCGCGCCGAATCCTTCGGAAACAAACCAGGAGATACTTCCATTAATCAGGCTTCCGAGCACAAAAACACTCAGAATCCCAAAGCGGATTCGACCGTATACTGCAGCAAATCTCATTTAACACGACCTTGTTGATTGACTATGCTGCCTCCACATCCATCATGGGAAACAAACCTACGGCAATAAATCCTGTCATCGTGGTCGGACTCAACGCTCCCGAATCACCTCCACGGTCCGGCGACTGATGTCACTCCCCGTGCGAACTTCGTCTGCGCCGTCTGCTTTCCAAAGCACCCTGTCTCCACCGACGGCCACAGCGATCCCGCCTTGAGCCTCCAGAAGGCGGGCCTCGGGCAGATTCTCATCGGTTGCTTCGCGATGGGGAAACATGACAGTGACGAACCGGACACGTTCTTTCGGGGTCGTTGTCGACGCGGTAAGGTGAAACTGCGGAGGTGCCTCTTCCGGAACGGGCAGCGGGGGATCCCATCCCGAGACCTGGTCGAATGAAAGTGGAGCCGGCTTGAGAAAATCCACACGCAATCGCGCATCCCCTTTTTCAACGGTTACGCGGGAACGGGAGCCGTCGACATTCATCGTCTCACGTGCATGTAATAACCACTCAAACGTAACTGGCTCCCCCGAGCTTTCAAGGTCATCTATGATCACGAAATAGTCCGGTCTTACAAACACCACGTGACGCACGAACCGCCTTAGTCGTCCCTCGTAGGCGGCTGTCGCATCGCCGGCAGCATAGCACCAATCTCCATTCTCCTCATACGCAACGATCTCACCGTGCGCATGCCGGCTGCGCGGAGTCTGACCTTCGCCTCCAACAAGAATTGCGTTGTGGGCGCGCGTTTGCCAAACCCATTCTGCATGGTGTCCGGTCCCGTACGTCTGGTAATATCCGCTGCTTATTGCTAGCGATTCTCCGAAAGCATCCAGGGTAAATGCATTTTGATTGGCATGATTGTGGCTGACCGAACCGTAAGGCGAACTCTGCATCAAAAACATGACGTTCTCTTCGGGATCGGCGAGATCACTATGCATGGCAATCACGCCGACATCTTTAAAAAGCCTCGAGTGCGGCAGATCGTCAGGCGATTTTGGCGCGATGTCAGGTTCGTACGCGCTCACGGCTACGGGCCCGGCTGCACCGGCGCCGTGCTGTTTGGCACGCCAGCGAAAATAGGGATTTCCATGGAGCGAGGAAAAGTTATAGAGGATCTCACCGACGTGCCGGCTGAACCATCCGTCCACGGCTTCTTCGTAGGCGTCTCCGAACGCCCGCTGCGGACGTCCGGGATACGCGGTGTAAAAACCGAACCATCCAGTATTGCGAAAAAAGGGTCTATCTTTGACTGGAATGCCCAGGCGATCGAGCTCCGTCACGATCCAGGACATTCGGCGAAGATAAAACCCCCAGTACGAAACGCCTTCATGCCACCCTCCGTCCTCGCCTCCCCACGCCGGATACACCGACCAGAGGACCTTCAGCGTATATTCGATCCAATCCTTAGCTTCTGGAATTTCGTGAGCCAGAACCAAAGCGCCTTCGATCACAAACCCGATCATCCGGCCCGGATGACTGGCAAACGGCTGGCTTTCAAACGGCATCGATCGATGCAGGCGATGGATCTGAGCGATCCGCCTGCCCAGCACATCGATACATTTGGCACGTTCCTCATCTGTCAGTGTATCGTAAATCCAATCGAACGTGCGGGGCGCCCTTTCCGCAATGTCCATGCCGAGTTCACCCGGCCATATGGCACTCGATGGCCCGTCAACATCCCAGGTCATGAAGTGCATCAACCGCCGCCGGGCTTCGTCTGCAAAGCGCTCATCGCCGGTGAATAAGTAGGCCTTGGCGCTGATCTCCATTCCTCTCGTGTATGGACGCATTTCACGGAAGGTCTCGACATACCTCCGGCGGGATTTTTCACCATCCCCCCAAGGTTCGGGCTCCGGAAAAAGCTCCTCTTCGCGGGCCAAAACACCTTCCGCCATCTCCACGGCCTCTTCGACGATCTCGGCAAGACGTCCCTCCGGATTCGCGCGAATCCTGTCGAGGGCCTCGGGCGAATAATACGTCCGTGGCCGCGATTCCGGAAGCCGGGAAATCAGGTCTCCGATTTCCGGAAACGGAAGCGAGACTGCGTCCTCCGCAATAAAGAACTCACGCGCGCGGCTCCAATAAGTGCGATCCTCACCACGGAATCCGTATCTCCAATACCACCGACCGGCTTCAAAATCGGTCGTCGGGACGTGAACCGTGATGCCAATATCATCCCAGACCACGGTTTCGTCAGACGAAAAATCCGGAGAGCGCGAAACCGCCAGTCGGTATCGATCGGCGCCCTCCGAAGGCAGCCAAACAAAGGGAGGCGGATTCACCGAGGTTTCCTCACCGTCAGCCGGAGAATAGTCGATTTCGTTCGCCGCCGGAGGCCGATCCAATCCGGTAGGTGTGGCAAGCGCGGGACTCTCCTGAAACGCAATAGCGCAGATCAACACGAAAACGGGGAACAGACGCAGGACCAGAAATGTTCTTCTATTATTTTTCACGGATGAGAGAGCGCACATCGGCACTGTAAACTAACCGACGAATCCCGCTGCGTACATTACTGTTTTGGTAAATAATTTGCACGTTATGGCAATCAGATACACCAGAGGCAGCGGCAAAACCGCTTCGCGGGCACCATTCACATTAAAGGCACCTCTGTTGCAGGTATCAATCCTTACGGAATTCAGCACGGAGCCGCAAGAAGAGCCGGCCCTCGGGAACATTGACGTCGACTCGGTGGACCGCCCAAGGTCCTTCTTGATCGACCTTTTCGACACCCTCCACCTCGGTCCAAGTTCTAAGATCCAATGATTCCTCCAGATTATAAATAAGATCCTCCGCGTCGCCGCGCAGGCGAAGAAAAACCCCTGCAGGTTCGATTGAAATCGCGCCTCCTTTTCCAGGGCCGGCAAACGCATAGTGAACCCACCAGGGATGATTGGAACCGACCGGGTAATCCTCCGGTTTCAGAGGTCTCCGCCCCGCTTCGGCGGCTCCCCGCTTCCACAGATCCCACTCCTCGAAGGTCCGCGCTTCCGGCTCGTACACGACGCGGAAACGGCTCTCCTGATCAGCCTCCGACGCGTAGGCGCCGATCCAGTACAGGCCTCTTGCCGGATGATTGATCCGGAAAGTCCCAGCCGTCGACTCCGACGACTTTCCCGGCAACCCCTTCGCCACCACCAATCCCGTTCCCGAGCCGGAGAAACCACTCGAGTCCACCGTGAGCTCATGCCTCTCAGGCGGCAGTTTAATATAATAGAGACTGGGCCGGATGGGGGCACCAAACACAGACGCTTCGACCTGGGTCTCCACCCCCGGCAGCACCGGCTTGACGCGAAACCAATCCAGCGCTCCCTCCAACGCCTGCCGCGGTCGAGGCCAATCACCCATAAAACGGTCCACCGGCTCGCCGTCCACCGATTCGAT
>PXDC01000169.1 GCA_003565135.1 Verrucomicrobiota bacterium | reverse complement strand
TCATCGCCTCTCATCGAACCGGGATACGATCATTCCGGGAGGACGAGCCGTTTTCAATCCCGAATTCGATTCACCGGTGGAACGGCCTCCGACCAAAAGAGTTATCCCGATTGGGATAACAGACCGGACCCGCGGCACATTCAAGCAGCCGAAACCATGGTTCCCGCCTTGAGATCAACCGGACACGTTGCCTAGAATCCCGCGATGAGTGCTTGCGCCACGATCCCGCCCCCAAAACCCATCACCGGAAGCTGGCTCGACGTCCACCATCCCAATCCGAGGGAGGGTGACTACTGGAACGAAACGACCGGGCGTTTTTCCGCCGCCGATTGGTCGGTTAAAATCGGTGAGATGGCGGCGCTCGGCATGGACACCATCGTGGTGACCTCGGTTATCCTCCGGGGCAAAACCTTTTATCCCTCGGATTACCTGCCTCCATGGCCCGGACTGGCCTGCGCGGACCCGCTCGGCGCCGTGCTCGCAGGCGCCGGTCACTACGGCCTGAGGGTGTTTCTCGGGGCCGGCTACTTCAGCGACAATACCGGCGCCGCCCGGCCGGCAAACGCCGCGGAACGGCGGGGGCGCCGGGAGGTGCCGCTCGAACTGGTCCGGCAATACGGCGAAAACCCGTCGTTCCACGGCTGGTACCTCCCCGTTGAGGCCGGAATCAACGGGCATTTTCCCGACGACTACCTCTCCTACACCCGGGAAATGAGCGACCACTGCCGCGCCGCCGCACCGGGAAAACCGATTCTGATAGCCCCATACGGCACCCGCACGATAATCCCGGGCACGACATTCCGCCGTCAACTGGAAGCACTCCCGGTCGACTTTGTCGCCTACCAGGACGAAGTCGGGGTTCGCAAAACCACCCCGGAGGAACTCCCATGTATCTTCGATCGGCTTCACGAACTGCACCGCGATCTGCCGATTCCCCTCTGGGCGGACATGGAGATTTTCGATTTTGAAGGCCGCACCTACGGCAGTCCCCTCGTTCCGGCCCCCTTCCCACGCGTCCGTCGGCAATTGCATGCCCTGTCGCCCCGCGTGGAAAAAATCCTGTGTTACCAATATCCCGGACTCATGAATCCGCCGCACGGACACGCGTTTGCCGGCCACCGGGATTCCACCGCACTCTACGCGGCCTACCGGGAATGGTGGCAAACCGCCGGGGCGTGATCCGCTTCAGAACCCGCCCGTTTCCAGAAACCGCCGGGTCAACTCGATCACTTCCCGGTGCCGCATGATCAAACTGTGACCCGATGATACCTCGCGAAAATCGGTCATCCCCTCGAGCCGGGCGCTTTCCACCGTCACGGTTCCATCGTTGTCGCCGGCCATCCAGAACCAGGCGAGCGGGTTCCACCACGAACGCGTACCGGCGATCACACCCACCTCAAACCTCGCGGGCGGAAGCCCGGCCGGCACATCGTCATCACCCGTCCCCAACTCCTGCCCGACTTTACCAAACACCCATCGGTAGGGCGCGAACCCTTTGAGATTATCCGGCATTTCACTCCCATGATTCGGCGGCGCCAGCATGACCACCCGCCCGATCCGCTCCGGTCCGTATTGCTTCACGTAGTATCGCAGCAATATGCCGCCCAGCGAATGCGTGACAAAATGAATCCGGTCGGGATCACGCTTCTCCACCACCTCGTCCACCAGGGGCTTGAGAAACCCGTCCACCAGTTCATCCACCGAGTCCCGGCGCGAAGGGTAGCCCCGGTTGAGGGTAAGAAATCCGGCCTCCTGCAACTCCCGCTCCATCTTCCGCATGGAATGAGACGTCCGGGCCAGGCCGTGCAACAGGACGACCAGCTCACGGCCGGTCGCCACCTCATCGGTGGCGCCGTCGAAAGTCAGCGATTTATCCGGACCGCGGCACATCGGCACCAGCAACATTGCCGCCAAAACAAGCGTAATCAATGTTATCCACAATCTTTTCCCGACCTTCACGATGATCCCTGTTTTTATCCGACGGTCGCCGCGATTTTCGGACCGACGGCGGCGCTTTCAGTTTCGGCCAACTCACGGCAGCCCCGGAGATCGAGTTTACCGCTCCCGAGCACGGGTATGCTTTTCACCCTTATGATTTTACGGGGAATCCACAGATTGGGCAAGCCCGCCTCGGCAAGGCGATGTCGCAATGCCACCGGGTCCAAGTCCCGTGTACTCAGAAGGACCAGCGACTCACCCCTGACCGGATCGGAAACCCCGACAGCCACCACCACCGGCTCATCGTTTCCATCCCATCCAAAAGCTTCATGGACCGCCTCCTCCACCCGTCCGTGCGGCACCATTTCTCCCCCGATCTTGGAAAACCGGGATAGGCGTCCCGCGATAAAAACAAACCCGTCCCGGTCGAACCGGGCCAGGTCGCCCGTATCCAGCCAGCCGCCGGCCAAGGCCTCACCGGTCGCGCGTGCATCGTTCAAATACCCCTCGAAAACATTGGCTCCCTTGAGCTGCAGCATTCCCTCCTCGAGCAGGGGAAGTTCGCGGCCGTCCCCGGGAGACACGATACGGGCCGTCATCCCGGGCAGGAGGCGCCCGACCGAGCCGCATCGGGAGCCGACCTGAGGAACCGACGCCCCCTTTGGCGTGACCGGATCCGGCGCGTTCGCGGCCGCCACCGGACTGGTTTCGGTCAAACCGTAACCCTGCAGCAGGATTATCCCGAACCGTTCGCGGAACGCCTTCTTCAGGTCACCGGGAAGCTTCTCCGAGCCCGACACCACGGTCCGGAGCGTCCGAAGTTGGTCCGGATTGCTTTTCTTCAACAAACCGCGGAGAAACGTGGGGGTACCCACGTGCACGGTCACGCGCTCCTCGCCGATGACACGGGCGATTTTCCCGGCGTCCAGCGGCGAAGGGACCGTGACCACTCGCATTCCGTTGAGCAACGCACACCACAAGGTGACGGTAAAACCGAAGCTGTGGAACAGCGGCAAGCTGGCCAGAAGGATATCCCGCGACGCCAACATACCGGTCTCTTTCATCTGCGCGACATTGGCCAGCACGTTTCGATGCGAGAGGACAACTCCCTTGGGTAAACCCGAGCTTCCGCTGGTAAAGAGCAGGCCCGCCTCGCCGCTCGCTCCCCGGCAAGGAAGCTGCATAAACCCTGCCAAAACCGACGAAGGCAACGTCCAAACCGCAACGAGCCACCGGAAAAAGGCCCACTTCCCGCATTGCCGAAGCATGGCCTCCAGATCCAGGGTCCGGTCCGTCCACGGGAACGAACCTACTTTCCGTTTCATGGCCTCCGCCGTAATTATATTCTGAATACCCGCTTGCGCTATGCTCGACTCGATCGCCGCCCGCCCGGCGGTGAAATTCAGGTTGACCGGTACCTTCCCCGCCAGGACCACGGCCAGATTCGCTACCGTCCCCCCCAACCCGGGCGGCAAAACGACCCCCACCCGGCGTTCCGGAACCGTCTTTCGAATCAACCGGCTGAGCGCGGCGGAAACGGCCAGGAGGCGACCCGCCGGGATTTCCCGGCGATCGGTCGTCCGGTCGATCAGTACGTTCCGCCCGGGCCGGCGGGAGAGAGCCCGGACAGAGGCGCGGCCCAGGTGTTCGCGCAGCTCCGGTCGCCGGGAGAACGCGGCTTCGCCCAGGTCCAGAAGGGAGCGACGAGCCCGGTCCGGATCGGCCTTATACGGTGCCAGGGCGCGACCGAACGAAACGTCCACCGGGCGCCGAAGGCGGCGGGGACATTTCCGGAGATAGCGACCTCCCCAAAAGGAAAAGATCGATCCCCAGAGTCCGTCCATATACGCGGGGATAACCGGGACTCCGGCCTTGCGGGCGATAACGGAAAAACCTTTCTTCAATTCCATCAATCTTCCGGTCCGGCTGATGTGGCCTTCGGGGAAAAGGCAAACCAGGTCCCCGGCTCGCAAACGCCGAACCGCCTCCTCCATCGCGTCCCGCGCGCGCGCCGGTGCCACCGGTATAACACCGAAAAACCGGAACAACCACCGAAACAGGCGTCGCCGCAGAAGACCGTCAAATCCCACGAAGTGCAAACGTCGCGGACACGCCAGTTGGAGGACCACCGCATCGATATAAGACACGTGGTTGGCAATAACAACGCCTCCGCCATCGGGAATATGCTCCAATCCTCTTACCTTGATCCGGTAGAGTGGATACACCGCGCAACGGACCAGGGTCCGGACGAAATCCTCCGGCAGGAGCCGGACGAGATACAGGCCCGCAAGTGCGGTCGGCAGGAGAAGCCAGAGAAATTGCGCCGCGGGCCCCCAACCGAGCCACCGGGCCAGGCCGACGTACACGACCGCCGCCAGGACGCCGCCGAGGCTTTCCATCATGTTGACCGCCGCCAGGACACGCCCGCGGGAATCGTCACGCGCCCTGTCCTGGATATAGGCATACACCGGCACGAGAAACAGACCGCCCGCGAACCCGAGACCAACCAGTCCGGCAAAGAACCACGGGGAACCGGGAGACGAGGCGGCGAGGACTCCGAGCCCGGCGGCGATTCCGAGGCACCCGACCGGGACCAGCCCGAGTTCGATTCGGTGCCGCGAAGCCAGCCCCGCCGCCAGGTGTCCGGCAACCGTGCCGAGCCCGAGCAGGCCCAGCATCAAACCGGTCACGGCACCGCTCCCGTCGCCGCCCCCGTACGCCTCCCGCCCGACCTGCACCACCGTCAGGTAAAGAATCCCCCCGAGGGTAAAGAAGCAGGTACCGCCCAGCCCGGCGCGGAAAAGCGGGCGCGCCCGCCAAAGCTCGGCCAGGTACCCAAAGTGCCGCCACCAGATGCCGGGCTCGTACGGCTCGTTCATCCGGCCCGGCGTTTCCCGGACTCCCTGGAGGAGACCCAGCGCCAGGATCGACATGACCGAGAGAAGGACCGACCCCCAGACCGCGCCGCGCCAGGGATCCCCCGTCGCCCTGCCGAACAGGTCAAACATCAGGCCGCCGCCGAGGCTGCCCATGAGGATGGCACCGATGGTGAGCATTTCCATCCATCCCACCGCCAGGGAAAGTCGCCGCGACCCCGTGAGTTCTTTAAGGATGCCGCGTTTGGCCGGAGAAAGAAGCGCCGATTGGAGAGCGAGAAGAAAAAAGCAGGCCAGCGCGCCCGGCATGCTCCGGGCGTACAATGCCAGCGCAAGCGCGACCATCACCGCCGCCTGCATGATCATGGTCGCGTGAATGACCCCGCGCTTGGAGTACCGATCCGCCCACCACCCGGCAATGGGCGAGAAAAGAACAAACGGCAGGATCAGGAGCACAGCCAGTCCTCCCACGACCGGTTCCAGATAACCTTGCGGCAGGACCCCGGGCGCCCCGGCCAGGAGGATCAGCATCAGCTTGGCGGCATTGTCATTAAAGACGACCTGGGTTTGAGCCGCGAGCAGGC
>PXDC01000255.1 GCA_003565135.1 Verrucomicrobiota bacterium | reverse complement strand
CGACCGTCCTCTCAACCGGCGAGTGGTTGGCGCCGGCCGCCGTGTGGAAGCGCGAGGTGAGCGCGACCGGTCGTCGTCCGGTCCTGGATGCGCGGGCGATCTTCCGGAAGCCCGATGAAATGTTTTCCAATGTCTGGCGATCGAGCGATCAGGGCGATACCTGGGAATTTATTGGCAAAGCCGATGTTCCGGATCGCCTCTTCGACGAGCACATGTTTGTCGAACGGGAGGACGGGTCGCTCTGGATGCTGGTGCGGACTCGGTACGGGATTGGGGAAAGTTTTTCCGAGGATCGGGGAAAGACGTGGACGCCCGGGGAACCGTCCGATATCGATCACGTGAGCGCACGGTTCTTCATCCGGCGCTTGCAGTCCGGTAATTTGATGCTGATCAAGCATAATCCACCGGAAGATGCCCGGAGGCGATCCCACCTCACGGCGTTTTTATCGTCCGACGACGGTGCCAGTTGGACCGGGGGACTCGTCCTGGATGAGCGCACCGGAGTGTCCTATCCGGATGCGGTGGAAACGGAAGACGGTGTGACGTATGCGATTTACGATTTGGATCGCACCGGCGAAAGGGAGATCCTGATGGCCGTATTCACCGAGGAGGACGTGGCTGCCGGGGATCTGGTATCCGATGTGGGACGGTTGCGCGTCCTTGTGAACAAGGCGGGCGAGGATTGAGGCCGACCTGGGGATAACAATGAGACCTGCGACGAACTATTCCGTTTGGAGAATGCTCAGCGGCAATGGCCTCCTATTGGTTTCCGTGTTGCTGGGGAGCGAATTGGCACTGTCGAAAGCCCTATCGGAAGCCGCCCGGAAAACGGATTTCATCCTTGGTATTGAGAGCCACTATCGCGGGACCGGCTGGCATCCGGACGACGAGGCGATGACCGTGCCATCGGGATTGGCGCCGGTTGATCACCTGCGGTCCGTCGACCAACCGGATCTAACCAGGCGGGCGCAGGCGGGTCGCGCGCGTGTTGCTCCGGAGATTGACGGAAACCTCGACGATGCGATTTGGAACCAGATTCCGGCGCATGTTTTTCGGAATCTGCGGCCATTTGAGGATTGGGTGACGCTCGTGCGGCGGCACCGCCGCCCGCCGATGCTCGGAGGGTTGTCGTCCGTTCGAATGGCATATGACAACGAGTTTCTGTACCTTGGGTTTGTGTGTGCCCTGTTGTATGGCGAGGGCGAGCGCTGGGAGGTTTCCGACGACGGGATCGATATCTTTCTCCAACCCGGGGAAGGGGATCCGGTATTTGAGATACGGGTACGTGCGGATGGGAGTACACATGGACCATCCGGTGTGGAATCGGTCGTCCGGGTCGCCCCGGGCGGTTTTGCCGTGGAGGCGGCGGTTCCGTTCGCCTCACTCGGTGTTGAAACCCCCGAACCCGGCGATCGGTGGCGGGCCAATTTTGGTCGAACGGAGAGCCCTTCGGGTGAGCGGACCGCGTGGTCGTACACCGGGGATTATTCCGACAAGGAGCGTTTCGGGCTGATCGAATATACGGAGAACCCGCGGGAGTTGATTACAGCCTACGGACATGTGGATACGGACTCCGGGTCGCAACGCGATCTGGTTGACGTGCCGTCCGACGTGACCGGACGTATCTATCGCGGTTTCTTCCGGTATCCCCCGGGCGAAAGAATCCTGATTGAGGCGCCATCCGGTTTGTTCCTTTCCGACGAGAATGGACGGTTCGCCGTCAGCGGCCTCCTGCCCGGAACGACAACGATTCGTGCGGGGTCCGTGCGACATCGTCCCGTGGCGGTCGAATTCGATCCCGGGGACCAGGATGCCGCGCTGCCTCCCCTGGAAGTATCCCTCCGATCCCGTGCCGGGCTCGATGCGACTCTGGAGGAGGCGGCGCGGGCGCCGTTCTTCTTCGGCGAACGGTTTGAGTTTTCCCCCGTCCACCACGACTACCAGGCCTGTCCCTCGATCGCGGTGGCGGCCGACGGAACTCTGCTCGCCACCTATACGGCATTTGGCAACGGAGAAAATGTGTTTAATGCCGTGATCGTCGATTCCAGTACCGATGCCGGTCGCACATGGAAACGCGAGTTCGCCCTGAAACCGGGATTTTACCGGGGGGCCTGGGGGAACCTTTGGCGCGACGCCCTCGACCGAATATGGATGGTGTACCAGCACTTCGAACCCGGGACGCCGCCCCTGCGTTACACGGTTGCGGAAAACTGGGAGCCGGGGGCGGAAAACTGGTCGCAGCCACAGATCCTGAACGAAGACCTCGGTCCGGTTTCCATGTACATCAACAAGCCGTTGATCCTTTCCGATGGAACGTGGATGGCCCCGGTGGAGAGCGAAGAGCGGGTGACGCCCAAAGTGCAGCTCGTAGTATCGGCCGACGAGGGAGCGACCTGGAAGATCCGGGGGGAAGCGCCGATTCGCGAGGACCTGCGCAGTTTCGCCGAACCGATGGTCGTCGAGCGGGAGGACGGATCGCTCTGGATGCTGATTCGCACTTCCGAAGGAATGGGCGGTCTCGCGGAGAGCGTTTCCCGGGACGGCGGGCGTACCTGGACCGAGTTCGAGCCGTCGGACATTCCGCATACCTCGTCACGATTCTATCTTGGCCGTTTGAATTCCGGGCGGTTGCTCCTGGTGAAACACAACCCGGACATGGATACGTTCTGGTTGCGGGGAGACGAGGTGCGAAGTTTTTGGCGGAATCGTTCTCATTTGACCGCCTACCTTTCCGACGACGACGGCGAAAGCTGGTACGGGGGGCTGTTGATCGATGAACGGCTCGTGGTCTCGTACCCCGATGTGGACCAGGACGATGAGGGACGAATCTATATCATTTACGATCACGGGGGACGCCACGGGGAAGGTGTGGAGATTGTGATGGGGGTAGTCCGCGAGGAGGACATCGCCGCCGGAGAACTGGTGAGCGAGGATGCCGCATTGAAACGCCGGGTGAGCCGAAGCGGCCCGGCCAAGGAGTTGCGATGACGAGTACTCTTTCCGAATCAATGCGCCCGGCGGGTACGGCGACGGGCCTTAAGCCGGCAGGCATTCCGGGAAGGGGTTGTTGCGGGGGCGTGACCCTGTGCCTCTTTATGGTCCTTTCCGCGGCGGTTTCCGCCGGTCTCTCAGAGGATTTTCCCGTGACCGACGGTCTCGTGGTGTTGCTGGATGGAGAAGCTATTGAAAGGGATGGGGACCGGGTGGTTCGCATGATCGATCTTTCGGGCCGGGGGAATCATGCCGAAGGCAACGGGAACACCGCGCCCGTTCCGGTGCCGGAGGCCACCCCTTCGCGCCGGGGCGCCGTCCGCTTCGACGGGGAGAGCCAGTACCTGGAGATTGCGGCGAATCCCGGCGATTTCGACGGGGCGGGCATGACGTCGCTGGCAGTTTTCCGGCCCGATTCGCTGGGGCTTCGGCGCATGGTCAACGTTTCATTCGGAACACTCGACAGGGACGACCCCTCCGTACCCGGCCGGGTTTCCACGCACAGTGTTTACACCCATGTTTCCGGGGCGGTCCGGGTGGAGAACCGGGCCGTGGACGGCACGTCGATTGCCGTTTCCACGGAGGAGGGATCGATTACGCTGGGCAACTTTAACCTCGGGGGCAATCTGTGGAGAGCGACCGGAGATACCGTTGCCATTGCCGTGGACATGGCGGGAAACCGATCGGTTGGAACAACGAGTGGTGCCGACGCGAATCCCGGCGGGCACGAGAGGACCCGTATCGGGGCGGGCGGCGGGGTGACGCCGAACCACTATTTCGCCGGCGAACTGGCCGCCGTGGTTGTTTTCAACCGCGAGCTTTCGGACAACGAGTTGGACCTGGTGGAGAGCTATTTGGCGGAAAGATACCTGCAACCGGTGGACCCGGTTGAGGAGTATTACGAATGGGCGGCCGGCTTCGGTCTGGAGGGGGAGCGAGCTCACCCGGAGGCCGATGCGAACCGTGACGGTGTTACCAACCTGGAGAAGTTCGCCTTCGGTTTGAATCCCTGGGAAACCGGGAGAACGGGAATGCCCGGGGGTTGGATCGAGACGATTGACGGTGCCGGTTCCTTTCTTTTTTCAATGCGGCGAAACCGTGTCGTTGACGCCATCGTGGAGGCGAGTCCCGACCTCGTGAACTGGAGTTCCCGTCCCGCCGATTTCATCATTCATCGTTCCGGCCACGACGAACTGACGGTACGGTTGCCGCACGCCGCCCGCGAGACCGGTCCCCGTTTCGTGCGGGCAAGCCTCGCTCTGAAGGGCGATCGGAAATGGCTCGAGTTGGGTCGGCGCGGGTTTGCCACCGAAACGGTGACCGGCGAAAGCCCGAACTCGGTGCCGCCGGGGACCCCGGTTGTCGCCATGTGGGAGGCGGCCTACGTGCAGGAAGGCGAGCCGGCGGGCGGGTTGCCGGTGGTGGAGGATGCCCGGCACCGGGCCGTGTGGCGTCCGCAGGAGCGCGAAGAAGGTGCGTTCAATCATCACGCCGCCCTTGGGCGTCACGACGGCCGGTTTCTGGCGATGTGGAGCAACCACCCGCTCGGAGAAGACGCTTCCGGTCAGCGTGTGTTGTATTCGGATTCGCCCAACGGCGGCTTCTGGGAGGAACCGCGGGAGCTCTTTCCCGCCCCCGACGAAATTCGCGACCGGGGCGAACCGGGCGTTACCCTGCGGCCCGACCGCTGGGTGGTCGTCGGAGACCGGTGCTACGCCGTGGCCTATTCGCGCACCCAGGGGACGCCGAATTCGTCGTTTCCCGTCGCACGGGAGGTTCGCAGCGACGGCACGCTCGGCGCACCGTTCACTTTGCATCCCGAGGACCGGACGGAATTGCTGCCGGTCTACATGCGGGATTCCGAGCCGTACGGGAATCCCGAGGCGGCGGAGGCAATCCTCGGCTGGTACCGCGAGAACGAAGTGGTGAGCTGGTGGGCCCAGTTCGGGGAGGGCGTCCCGCGCAACGGCATCGACGGCGCCAACCTGATCGAACCGCTGACCTACCGGGCGGCTGACGGGGAGGTCATCCTTTTGATGCGCTTTCATCCGCGGGGTGCGGATCTGCGCCACAACAACCGCATGTACGTCAGCTTCCGCGACCGCGACGGAGAATGGGCCGTTCCGTACCCCACCGACATTCCGGACTCGCCGAGCCGCACCGAGCCGATTGTTCTTCCCGACGGAACCGTACTGCTGGTCGGCAACCAGATTGCGCCGGAGCTGGACGACGGGAGGTACCTCTTTCGCGACCCCTTGACCGTTGCCGTGAGTCGGGACGGCTACATTTTCGACCGCGTCTACTCGGTGCGACACGACGCCCCGACCGAATATCGTTTCGACGGGATCGGCGGCCGTACGGGAGGGTTTGCGTATTCCAGCTCCCTGGTGCACGACGGCTGGCTTTACACGCTTT
>PXDC01000298.1 GCA_003565135.1 Verrucomicrobiota bacterium | reverse complement strand
GTCGGTCGTGGGGGAATTCCGGGGCGTCCAGTCCATCCCGTTTCCGGATGTGGTGACCCTGCCGACGTCTCCGACCGCGACCCAAACTCCTTCACCGTACGCGATACCGCGAAGGTGACTGGTTGTCCCCGAAAGATGGCTGCTCCAGGTGTTGCCATTTCCCGAACTGACAATGGCTCCCGCCGCGCCGACGGCGACGAAGCGATCGCCCGCGTACACCACGGCCTCCAAGTCGTGATCGGAATCCGTGAGAACCCGGTTCCAGTTTTCCGCGTCGTTCGAATGCCAGGTCGCGCCGCTTGTTCCCACCGTGACGTAACGTTCGTTTCCGAAAGCGACATCGGAAACATCATAGTTCCAGGAAACTTCCTCGACGATCCGGAAATCCCATGGATTTCCCCGGATGACGATGGCGATGGTGAGTGAGTTCTCGCCATAGTGGTTCGAAGCGAAGACGACCGTTTCAAAAACACCCATGAGTTCGGGGCGACCGCTGATCGTGCCGGTCCTGGGGTCGATCTCCAGTCCGGGCGGCAGGCCTTCGGCGGCAAACTCCGTGGCGTCGTCAGTTTTTTTCAGGGGAACTCCCATATTGAAGGACTGGGCGACCGTTCCTTCCACCAGATCGTTTCCAACAAAGACGGGAGGATCGCCTTCCTCCGGTTCGATGTGGATGTTGAGTTCGGTAAACGGACTGAGCCCGTGCCGGTTGCCCGCGGCCACCTTTACGGTGTAGGTTCCGGCTGCCGATGGCGTTCCCGAAATCATTCCGCCGGACGCCTCCAGGCCCAACCCCGGCGGCAGACCCCGCGCGACGAAATGGTCGGCATTGTCCGTTGCGGCGATCTGAAAAGCGAATTCGGTTCCTGCCAGCCCGGCCACTTCGCTTTCGCTCACGATGACCGGCGCCCAGTCACCCGGGGTAATACGAACCTCACCCCATCGTCCGGTCAGCACAAACTCGCCGTCTCCACGCACAAGACCCCAGAATGTATCGGTCTGTCCGACAATCTGGCGTCGCGTCCAGTAGCGGCCATCCGGTGACGAGGTCAACAGGCTCGCGCCCGACAGCGCGGCAAAACCGTCGGGGCCGGGGATTAAGGAATAAACGCCGGAGGACACTGAGCCGAATACATTTTCCCCGACGCTTAGCCATTCGCCGGGAAGGGAGGAAACCAGGATGGTGTCGGTGCCGCCGGCGACGAAGCGACCGTGTCCGTAGGTGACGGTGCGCAGGTTGTTCGTGACTCCGGATGGCTCCGTCGACCAGGACACCCCATCCTGGGAACTCAGGATCGTACCCCCGTCTCCGACCGCTACGAAACGTCCCTCGCCGAAGGGGATTCCCCGGAGAAATGCGGAGGAATCGATGGCGTGTTGGGTCCACTCCCCGCCGTTGGTGGACGTGACGGCCACTCCCGGGCTTCCGACCGTCACAAGGGTGCCGTTTCCATACGCAACCGCTTCAAAACGGAGATCTCCATCAAGGTTGTGGAAGGTCCAGTCTTTGCCATCCTCCGATGTATGGATGTGGCCCCATTCACTGACCGCCACCCATTTTTCCAACGCCACGGAATACATGACATCGTGGCGCGACGACAATTCGGATGAACGGAGGGTCCAGTTTCTCCCGTCCTCCGACGAAACAATGTCGCCCCCGAGGGTGACGGCAACGTAGAGACCGTCATGGTACGCAACCGAAACAGTGTTCGACCTTACTCCTGTGGCCGCGCTCTCCCAGCCGACCGTGTGGGAGAAGGAAATGGCCAACACGTCACTGCGGACGCCGTAGAGGTTGGTCACTTCAATCGGCACCTCGTAGAATCCGGGTTCGCTGAGGGTCCCGGATACGGTGTGGGCGGCGTGATTGAAATTGAGCCCTTCAGGAAGATCCTCGATCCGAAAGTCGGAAGTTGGATCGAGACCGGCCACCGGAAGGGTGAAGGATACAGAACCCGAGGACGACGCATTGGTCGCCAGCGCATCGATGAAAACCGGCGGCTGACCGTCTCGTGGAAAGACGTGGATCCGCACGGTCAACGGCCGGGCCGGACCGCTTTCGTCGTAAAGATCGGCCGTCGTGTCGTATTCGCCGGGTTCGGAGGGCCAGCCTATAATCGTGCCGGTGGCTTCGTCAAAATGCAGGCCGGGCGGGAGGGAATGGGCGCGAAAACCGAGCGGCTCGCCCTTGTAGGCGAGTTCTTCGGATACATACCGGCTCTCCACCAGGAATAATTCCCGGGGATCGGTCAGGGCCAGGAGGTGGCCGGTGTCGGCCGGACCCGAGTGGATAGTACCGGAACCGCCCGCTGTCATCCACCGGTCGAGGTTACGCGAGAGGGTGTGGAGAGGGTGGGAGATCCCGTCGACGGTTACCCAGTCGGATCCCGTTTCCGATGAAAGGATTGCGGACCGTGCCTCCTGCGAACCGAACGGCGTTTCGGACAATGCCAGAAACCGCCCCCCCACAAAAGCGACATCCCGGAATCCGCCTGTTTCGAGGACCGGACTCGAGGACCATTGCTGGCCGCTTTCAGAACGGCTTACCGATCCGTTGCGGGACACGGCGACGAAACCGTCGTTCCCGTAATCCACGCCGGTGAAATCGCCCGCTCCCGGAACGACATAGGTCTGCCAGGTGATGGGATGCTTTGTATGCACGATGGTCCCATCCGAACCCGCAATCACCCAGCGGCCGGCGCCGTAGGTGACGGAATGCAGATCGGAGTTTACCCAGGGGTTGCGCACGATCCAGGATTGTCCGTCCGGGGAAATCAGGATGGTTCCGCCGTCGCCGACGGCGATAAATTGTTCTTCGAAGTACCCCACCGCCCGAAGCGTCGCCTCCACGCCCGATTCCTGCTCCTCCCACTCGAGGCCGTCGACAGAACGGATAATCACTCCCGAGCTTCCAACGGCTACGGATATTCCATCGCCGTGGGCAACCCCGAAGAGGGTGAGGTCATCGTCGACCGGCGTCAGCGCGCTCCACTCGTCGCGGTCACCGGAATGGAGCACCGTGCCCATTTCGCCGACGGCAAGGTACCCGCCGTCGATCCCCGTGATTCCGTAAACGTTCCCCGAAAATGGGAGTGAATGGACATCGAGTCGCGAAGGGTAAACGGTGAGAGCCACGGTTGTTCGGACCCGCCCGTGGGCCGTCACGAGGTCGAACTCGATTTCGTGGTAACCGGTCTCGGGGTCGCCGTTGAAAGTGCCCGAGGGTGAATGAAGGGTGATCCCGGCCGGAAGGTCGATCGGCACGATTTCGACGGGCAGGCCGTGACCCGCGGCGTCGACCGCGTAGTTCAAAGCGTCGCCTGCCCGCATGGACAGGTGTCGCGGACTCAGGAGCTCCGGTCCGGGACCGGTTGCCGGGTGCACGACGATTGTGAGCGTTGCGGATTCGACCCATCCGGTCGCATTGGTTGCGGCGATTTGCGTCTCAAATTCAGCTTCCACAACCGGTATGCCACTAATTGTTCCGGTTTCGCTGTCGATGGTCAGGCCGGGCGGCAGGCCGGTGGCGAAGAAGCGGAGCGGGTTGCGGATTGCCGAAATCTGGTAGGTGGTCTCAATTCCCGCAACGGCGATGTGCTCGAAGGGACCGACAATTTCCGGTCCCAGATACCCCTGATAAGTGGCCGGCCCCGCCGACCCGTTGAACTGTCCTCCCGGTATCGTTGCTACCGCGCGGATGTGGGGTTTGCCAAGGGATTTGGTGTCCGGAACAATCCATTGGCCGGAGACAACGTTTGCGCTGCCGACGGATTCCCAGCTTTGGCCATCGGTACTTGCCTCAAACACAACGTGCTCCGGCCATGGTGCCGCACCCGCGAGTTGAAGCGCGATTCCGCTGTCGAGGGCCTCCAGCGAGCTGACGGCCGGATCGTTGAATACGCGAAGGAGACCGGCGGCATCGAGCGGACCGGTAAACGTTCCGACCGCGAGCAGGGACCCTTCCGGTTCCAGGATAAGTCCGTTTATCCGACCATTCGTCAATAACGTCCCTGGGCTGAACGCCCCGTCGAGACTTCCGTCCGGATGGATGCGCGCAATCGGCCCGGTAGCCTCGTTGGAAAAATGGGAAAAGGCTCCGCCGGCGATTATTGAGCCATCCGATTGCACCGCCAGCGAGGAGACCGGTCCGTCCGGTCCTTCGCCGATTTCATGGTTGAAGGCGTCGTCCGGCACGCCGTCGTCAAACAGACGGACAAGGTGCGGCATCGGCGCGCCGTCAAAGGTGGCGAATTCCCCGGCTACGATAATGGCGCCGCCGGGTGTGGCGCTCACTGTGTAAACGGTATCATCGGGACCGTCACCGATGGCGGAGGAAAAGGCCGAATCGATCGTTCCTTCCGGTGACATCCGTGCGAGGCGGTTGGTCGAAAGACCCCCGATCGAGGAAAAATCGCCGCCCAAAAGGATGTCGCCGTTAACGAGTTGGGTGGCCGTGTAAACAGGGCGGTCGGTGCCCTGGGAATCGAGGAATTCCGAGTCCGGGTTGCCGTCGGGATGTAACAGGACCAGGTGGTGTGCCGGTTGTCCGTCAAACTCCGAAAAATCGCCGAAAACCAGCAACCGGTCGTCGGGCATGGTCCTGACGCCGTGGATGGTTCCGGAAAAACCGTTCCCGGCGGACGCGGCAAAATCAGGGTCCCATTCACCGTCGGATCCGATCCTGGCCAGCCCACCGGAAAACGCGCCGCCGATGAGAATGGAATAATCGGGCTGGATCCGGATCGTCCTTACGGCATCATCGATTTTGTCGCCGATGGCGTCGATCCAGGACTCATCCATGTGCCCGTCGGCGTCGAGCCGGACCAGCGGGGGAACCGGGATCCCGTCGAAATGGGAAAAGGCGCCTCCGATGTAAATGGCGCCGTCGGCGGCCACGGCTACGGCATGGACCGGGCCGTCGCTCCCTTCTCCGAGCCTGTCGCTGAAAACAAGGTCAGGCAAGCCGGGTTCGTCCGGAACTGCCAGTACGGTCAATGTTTGCTCGACCGGTTCGGCCGGCAGGTAGTACGGGTCGCCTTCGTGGCTGGCGGTTGCGGTGATTTCGCCCGGTGCACCGTCCGTGTCATTGAATCCTGAATCAATATCTCCTGCGAATTCCGCATCCAGTGCGCCATCCGGCCACATACTGACGAGTCGCGGTGTTGCCTCCCCATCAAATTCACGGAACCCACCCCCAACCGGAATTTTTCCGTCGGCCTGAGTTATCGCCGTTGTTGAGGCGCTGTTAAAACCCGCACCGTTCTTCTCGCGGAACGCTTCGTTGGGCGTTCCGTCCGACGAACCGGGATCGGCGGTAACGGTCAGGGCCGAAACCAGGAAAAAGGCAGGGAGCGTGGTCCATTCACGAATCAGGCGGTGTTTGCTCGCGGATGCCGTTCGATTGCGGAAATAC
>PXDC01000005.1 GCA_003565135.1 Verrucomicrobiota bacterium | reverse complement strand
GCACTGGGCGCTGGCTGAAGCGGCGCACTACGGGTGGTTGCCTAACCGTGCCATTTGGGCTGGACGGGCTTTTCCATCGTCAGGCGGCGCCCGTCGTGCAGGAGGTCGTTTCCTTCGGTCCGGAACTCGGGTGGATTGGCGGATTCGATCCGGCTCCCCAGGGTGAATACCCACCAGACGGTGGCGGGCGGGTCGGAAAACGTGGTCCGTAGAGTCAGGTGGCCCCGCGAGCCGGGAAGGCGGGATATCACCGTCTCGGCGGCCGGGAATGCCGGGCAGCGGATTTCAAGATTTCCGGCGCCCGCGTGAACGAGGGTGCATGCCTGTTTTCCCTCATGCCACCAGGCGTCCGGATGTCCGTGCCAGTGGTAGGTGACGGAATGGACCGAGTCCCCTTCGATCCGGTCCCCCACGATCACTTCTTGAGCTCCGGTCAGCCAGATTCGTCGCCAGACGCGACGCAGGTTCAACTCGGCCGGATAGCAGTTGGTCAGGTCGAGGAAACCACCGGGGTCCCCGATGGTTCCGTTGCCCACAACCGGCGGTGCGGGAGCCTTTCGGTCCTGGGCCAGGCCGTTGATCACGGGGGCGTTGTGCGCGGAGGGACCGACGGTAAAAGCGCGCTCGCTCGTTTTCATGTATTGTTGGTATCCGGGGTCGGCCAACAGCCAGTGTCCCCGGGTCCCGATCACCAGCGATCCGTTGTCGAAATGAATGTGGCCCATGGGGGACGCGCTTGCCGCCGCCGCGACGCAGAGGTGCTCCGATTCCCAGCCCGTGCGCAGGACAACGGCGTAATGCGCGTCCAGGATTCCCGGAACCGGCGCCTTATTCACCGGGCGGTTCTCCCGCCGTGCGTGCAGGGCGGCCAGTCCGTCCGCGCGTATCCAATCCGCCGGACACCGCGCCAGGAACCACTCGAGTTCCGGCATGGAAAGACGGGACGCCAGCTTGGCGTGGGCGGAGAGGTGAAACGGCATCGCCCGCGGTTCCACATCGCTCAATTCAGCCACGTTGGCCGCGTTTCCCGGCGCGGAAAGGTAGCAGGATTCGCGGAAAAGGTCGGAGAACCGGGGGTGCGCGACCAGGGGAGCCACCCGTTCTTCCGGCTGGGTGGCGAACCAGTCGGCCACAAAATCCATGACGTAACCGTCGTAGGCGACCCCTTCGGTGTAGCCGCCGTTTCGCAGGTCCAGAAGCGTTGAGAGAATGCGGACCAGGGTCCGGTCCACCGTTTCTCCGGCTGGGTCGCCGGTGCCGTGCGCCGCCAGGCTGAGCCCGATGGTTTCGATGATAACGATGTTGTGGAACCGTTTCAGGGCTCCCGGATCCCGGGTCAACGACTCCAGTTTCTCCTCCGACCCGCCAAAGGTGTCAGTAAATCGTGGATACGATTCCCGGACTATTCGACCAAGCCCCTCCCGGATCGTGGCGCGGGTTTTGTCGCCCATCCATTCCCAGTTCCGGGCGGCCGCCCACAGGGTCCGGGCGCAATGGGCCAGGCAAAGCGAGGGCATGTCCGGGTATTCGCGGTACTCGGGCCACCGGGCCAGCGCGGTGACGTCGCGCACGGCGGTCTCGCGACTCTCGCGGTTTCCGGACCATTCTCCCGACCACCCGAGGGAAAAGAGACGTTCCTCCAGCGCCCACGCGATCCAGATCGACCACGGGTACCGGGGAATTCCCCGAACCGGGAGGCCGGGGCGGGGCAGTGCGTCCAGGGGAAGCGGGAAAGCCAGTTTGTGCCGGATCCGGTAGTAGTCGACGTGAAGACAGTCGTTTGCCAGAAAGCCGGCGGCACGGCTGTCGATGACGTGGATTGGTAAGGCGGATGAGGGATCCGGAGGAGTGGGGGCCATGGTGGTCGGGTTAGGTTAAAGAAGAAACGGGGACCGGGAAGTCAAAAAGGGAAAAGTCGAATCTTGACCAGGACTCATTTGCCGAGGGACGCAAAGATTAAAAATGATTAAATTTTGGTTTATTTCTAGATAATTTCTGAGATGTTAGTAGTTAATGATTTATGAAGTATAGGTTTCTTGGGTGAATAAAATATTCCGGATTGTCCAGATTTTTATTGCCTAATGAGCAAATCGTAAATCATCATTATTCTCCAGCGGGGTTTCCGATTCCCGGGCTCCGCATCCACTCGAAACTACCTCCCATGAATTCACGATATACACCGTTTCCGCTTCTGGGCGGAGCGCTTCTTCTGGCGGCGGTTGTCGCCGTTCCCCACACGGGCTCGGCCGACGGGCTCTTCGATCCTCCCATGGTGACCGAGGACTTCGACTTCGATGACGGCTTGTTAATGGATTCGCCGGGCTGGACGCGCATGTTCGGGGCGACGAATCCCTCGACCGCCCTCCAGGTCATCGACGGTTCCCTGCGGATTTCCTGGCGCGACGTGCCGGCCGACGAGCACCACGGGGCTTCGCGTTTCAACGACGACGAGGGGGTGAACTGGTCGGTCGAGCCGGGGGACGGTGCCGTTCTCTACGCGGCGTTCGATCTGACCGTTCTCGAGGCGCCGACGTCGACGACCGGCCGCCCTTCGTTTCACCAGTGGCGTGAATCCGGAGCCAAACGTGGATTGCTGGGCCTCCAGCCGGGCTCGGCCGCCGGCACGTACCAGTTGGGGACCAGCGCGTGGCTCGGCGGTCACAGTGCGTTTACGTGGGCGGACACGGACCTCGACGCCGGCGAAACCTACCGGATCGTGGTGGCGTACGAAGTGGATACGAATATCACCCACCTGTGGATCGAACCGGAGGATCCGCTGGAGGATGAGCCCCTGGTCTCTTCCGGTTCGGCCGGCACCATACGGACCCCCAACCGCTCGGAGTTTCAGATGAATTCGAACAACGGGGCCGATTACGGAATCGTGCGGATCGACAACTACGCCATGGACATGCACCGCCCGGTGGTGGAGTTTCTCGACTTCGAAGCCCCGTTTGCCCTGGACTTTGGTACCGGGGAGGGCCAGAATGACGGCGCGGGACTGCTCATGACCCCGCCCCAGGATCAGTTTGTCCTGCAGGACGACAGCCTGCGCTTCCTGGCGACTTCCGGGAGTTTTGTTTCGAGCAGCGCCATGGCTTCGGTGGCGAACTACCTCGACCGGCAGGACTTCGTTGTTGAATCGGAGATGGTCCTGAGCCAACTCGCCAATTTCGGCAATCATCGCGCCGGGCTGGCCGTCCTGGGCGGGCCGCACGACCCGGATGGCGGTTCGTCGTTCAATACCGCGGACGACGAGGGGTTCTACGGGTTGATGTGGTACCCGGCGGTTGACGGCAGCACGTCGCTCATCGAGATCCGCAAGGGATTCGACGGCGACCTTCTGGCCGAAGCCGTCTGGGAGGGGGCCCACCCTTCCGCGGCCAACGCCGGAGCGGTCGGTCAGCGCCTGCAACTCCGCGCCGAGGGGGTCTACGACGATTCGGGCGTGCTGGAATTAACGTTTTCCGTCACCGACCAGAACGGCCATGCACAAAGCCTGTCGACGCTGCTGGCCGATCCGTTCAACGGCAATCTCTTTGGTATCGGCGGTAGAATTGCGTCCGGCCAGGAGCCCGAGTTTGATTTTAACGATCTCTCCATGGAAATCGGCGAGGAGCCGGGTCCCGTGGTGGACGACCCGGCGGTGGACGCGCCGTTTAATTTCGCTTTCGGTTCGGCGGACGGCCGGGATTCCGGGGACCGGTTTTCCCGGAATATTCCGGACGCCTGGTCGTTGCAGAGCGACGCGTTGCGCCTGGCGGCCGACAGCGGCACCTACCAAAACTCCCTGGCGACCACCCGGGTGGTCAGTTTTTCGCCCGGAAGGGATTTCCTCCTGGCGGCAGGTATGACCCTGGAATCGTTCGACGGGTTGACGACCTCGGATAATCGGGCCGGCATCGTGCTGTTCGGCGACAGCGACCGGGAGGTGTTCGATCCCAATGACGATGCTACCTATTACACGTTCCAGTGGATTCCCAACGCCGCGGACGGAGCCAGCATCGTGGTGCGACGGGGAATGAACGGCGACGAGGTGGCGCGGACCGATTTTGCCGATCTCGAGAATCCGCCCGCTTCGCCGTCCCCGGACGCGCCCTCCGCCGGCATCGGGAACAACTACAGTTTCAGCTTCCAGGGACTTTACAACGGCTCGGGCGACCTCGAGTTTCTCGCCATCCTCTCGGACGGCGCGGGCGGAAGCGCCACGGTTTCGGGGGTGCTGGCGGACCCGCCGGACGGGAATCGTTTCGGATTCGGGGCGCGCCACCGGGACAACGAAAATCCCGTCTGGGACTTCCACGGGTTTACCGGTGCGCTCGACGCCACGTTCCTGCTTGTGTCGCGGGACGTGGACGCGCCGATCGACTGGGATTTCGGAGTGGGCGAGGGACAAATCGGCCTGCGCGAGCCGCTGCCGTTCCAGCCCACGGACCGGCCGGAGGATTGGAGCCTCGTGGATGATGCGCTCCGCATGGCCCCGCAGGCGAGCAGCAATACCAGCAGCGCCCTGGGGGCGGTGGTGGCCAACTACCATCCCGGGCAGGATTTTACCATGACGGCCGAGATTACGCTGGTAAGTCCGGGCGGCGGTCCCTGGGAACAGATCAATCTCGGGGTCCTCGGCGAGCACGGAACGGCTTTGGGGACGTCCGGAGGAAGTGGATACGGTATCAGTTTCGAGCCCCACCAGAGCGACGGGCGGCTCCGGATACGTAACGGCTGGGACGGACCCGATCTGCAAACGGTGAACTGGGAGGGTCTGTACGCCGGCAATGGAGCGGGAACAACGTACTCCTACTTAGCCGTGGGAGAATTCGACGACGAAGGCGTCCTCACCCTGAGCTTTTCCCTGACCGATGAAAACGGCCACTCGCAGACCATGGTGCAGGTGATCGAGAATCCTGACCACGGCAACCTCTTCGGCGTGGCCGGGCGCGGCAACATTTCCGGCGCGCCGGCCTGGGATTACCACAACCTGACCCTGACGATCGGGGAAACGACACTCCCGGACGGGATGACGTTTGCCCAGTGGCAGTCCGAGCACTTTACCGAAACCGAGCAGAATGATCCCGGTATCAGCGGGCCGCTGGCCGATCCGGCTCGTGACGGCGTGGCGAATTTCATCAAGTACGCCTTCGGCCTCGACCCGAAGGTCCCGGTGAGCGGTGCGGACCTTCCCCGGGCGGAAATCACCGAGGGGCTGCTCCGGTTGACTTACCCGGAACGGATCGGCGCGGAAGACATCGAGTATGTGCCGGAGTTTTCCGGCGAGCTCGATGCCTGGCAAGGCGGACCGGAGTACGTCGAGGAAATCGGCCGCGAACCCGACGGGGATTTCGAGCAGGTGACGGTGCAGGCGATCGAGGAGGCGGGCGCGACGCGTGGGTTCCTCCGCGTCACGATAAGGGGCAACTGAGTGGTCGGTT
>PXDC01000001.1 GCA_003565135.1 Verrucomicrobiota bacterium | reverse complement strand
TCCACCCGCGCCGCGGCAGGGACGGAGCCCTGCCCTCCAGATTCACCGCACACCCTGGAGGGCGCGGTTCCACCCGCGCCGAAACGCCAACCCCTGGAGGGCGCGGTTCCACCCGCGCCGAAGGACGGCCATGACGCCGTCCACCCACATACGGCCCCGACGGCAGGGGCGGAGCCCTGCCCTCCAGATTCACCGCACCCCTGGAGGGCGCGGTTCCACCCGCGCCGAAACGCCAACCCCTGGAGGGCGCGGTTCCACCCGCGCCGCGGCAGGGGCGGAGCCCTGCCCTCCAGATTCACCGCATCCCTGGAGGGCGCGGTTCCACCCGCGCCGCAGGACGGCTCATCCAGGCCACTTTCGGCGTCCACTTGAGTCCGGAACGCCGGGCGCTCGCAAGCGAGCACGCCACGGGTCGAAGTACCGGCGCCCCAATGTGGCGTGTCCGCTTGCGGACGCCTTCCCTGCCCAGTTCAGTCCGGCACACGGGGCGCTCCGCCACGGTCCGAGGTGCCGGCGCCCCAACGTGGCGTGTCCGCTTGCGGACGCCTCCCCTGCCGGTTCAAGTCCGGCACACGGGGCGCTCGCAAGCGAGCACGCCACGGTTTAAACGATATCCGATTCGCAGGGTCGGGTTTGTTCTCGCGCCCCTTGCGCTTATCGACGGCGTCGCCTCAAAACGGTTATGGCCAGGGCCAAGATTCCAAAAATTACCGCATAGGTCCGCGGTTCGGGTACGACCGTAAACGCCTCAACCGAATCGACCAAGGATTGAATGCCGTCTCCTCCGGCGATCAGGAAGGTCAACTGATTTTCGGTGACATCATGGATGGTCCCTCGCCAGCTCAAGTAACTCCACTCCCCATTCGGATGGTCTTCTACAAAACCGCTGCTTTCCAGCAGACCATCAATTTGGTAGTCGAGAATCGACAAAGTGGGAAAGCCATAAAAGCCCCCGAAATCCGGTTCGAAGATCACCGCGGTAATATAAAAGTCTATACTCGAACCTGAAAATCCCTCTCCGGCCGACGAAAGGTCCTGCACGGGAATTGCGAATGAAAGCTGTTCTCCAGAATCGGCGCTGTCCAACTCCCATGCCCCGCCATTGTTTTCCCGGGTAAAGATATCAGTATTCGGGTCCTGCCATGCCCCCTGGCCGATATCCACGTTGACCGAAAAAGTCGCTTCCCCAAATTCGTTTTGAATAAAGTCAGCGCTGCCGCTTAGACTGTTATCCAGAAAACGAAAATACTGCTGGGTGGCGCCGGGAGAATCGGCCCACTCGGGAGCCGGCAAACCGCTCTCCGAGGTACTCATCGGCATAAAATCGAAACTCGTCATCAAGCCGTCACTTCCCGGTAAAGACGTTGCCATGCCCACGGTGACTCCCAATGCCAGCACGCCGTTCTTCCAACCTTTAACCAGGGGAAGATTCAAAAGCGGCCAAGAATTAATCTCTCCTTTATGGATTTTACTTTTCATATTATTTTTTTCTTCTGAGTCATTATAGGAATAACCGACCAACGGCAAGAAAAGCTTATCTCGGATCTCCCTCCAGAAACCAGTTCGTTTGGAGGATAGCGAGGTCGCCGGCACGAACCCGCCCATCTCCGGTTATATCCGCTTGAGCGGCGTCCGGATTCGTATCAACCGATTGAAACCAGTATTCGCTCAAAATCGCCAGATCCGGCCCTCGAATTCGATTATTCCCCGTCAAATCCCCTCCCAACAACCGATTCGTGCCGGCGAAGATCGCCGCTCCCTGCCCGTTTTCATCCATCCCCACCGGCAGGCGGCGGCGCAGGTGTTTCGGGGCTTTGGCGCTGAGGTAGGCGGTGCCTTCGGGTACCTGGCGGAAGGTGAAGGTGTCGAGGTTCGCGCTTCCCAGGATTACCGGTACGATTCGTTCCTCCAGTAGTCCGCCGTCGGCATCCGTAAAGGCGAAGGTTACCGCCACCACCAGCGGACTCTCGTCGCTTCCGGCGGTGAAGCCCTGCAGCGCGATGTCCACATCGATTTCGTTTTTGTTCACGGTGACTTCCCCCAAACCGGATGTCGTCGTATTCCCGGAGCGGTCGGAGACGGCGGCCTGCACCAGGTAGGCGCCGTTGGCGGTGGTCTCGGTTACCGGAATCTCGAAAACGTAACGCGTGTAAACCTCCTCGCCGATCGGGAGCGTTTCCGAGCTGTCCACCAGAATCCCGTCGACACTTTCGCCGTTGAGATCGTCCAACCCGAGCAAGGTCACCCTCACACCCGAATCATCGATCCCGGCCAGCGAATCGTGGGCTTCAAAACTCACCCGCAGCGCTCCCTGCTCGACAACTTCACCCGGCCACGTCATCTCGCGCAGGCCGTCCTGATCCTGCTCCACGGATCCGCCTTCCGCAATCAGCGGGGGCGTTCCATCTATGGTGACATACCCGGTGTTCATGGTGAACGGCGTGATCAATCCTGCCGTACCCGCATCACGCAGGGCAGTCTTCGAAAACCCGTCCGTCGTGTCAATCGGTTGCCGTACCCGGAAAAACACCAAAGAGCGCCCCTCCGATTCCGTCGAGGTCAGGCCCAACCGGGCCACCACTCCGTCGGCATCGGTGCCGGCATGACTCAGCGACCCGAAGAGGCGTCCCAGCCCGGACTCGCCGGAGGTCCCGTCGGCGTCCAACTGCCAACCGGTTCCGGCGACCAGCACCGGGTCGGTGAAGAATTCGTCGGCATACCCCAGCAACAGGTCCGCGCCGTCAATTGCGGCCGCCAGGGACAGCGTTTCGATGCCCGTTTCAATCGAGTCTCCCGGCTGAATGAAAAGGTTGCCGTCCGGGTCCAGGGTTCGACCCGGCTCCAGGCCATCCGCCCGCATTTCCAAGACGAGATCGTTTTTGGTCGCGTTGCGGTTCTCCACGTTCCCCCAGCCGTCGACCTCGGTGAGCACCTCCACCCCGTCATGGTGCAAAAAATTCTCCAGACTGTCCGCGATATTGTGATACACCGCGGCCCCGGCGCCGGTGGAAGCCACCTCCACTCGAGCGTCGAAAAACAGGTTGTCACGGATCAGCACCGCGTCCGATGCGATCTCGATGACCCCATTTTCAAACACCGAACGCGCCAGGGTGAACGCACCTCCGGCCGCCACCCCGAGGCTGAACCCGTCTCCCGGTGAATCCACCAAACACCCGTCGAAAGTCAGATCGCCCCCGGTAAGCACCGACACCTCCGTTCCCGGCGCCAGGTGAAAATCGGAAATCAACGCGAGCACCGTCCCGCTGATCTCCACATCACCGTTGAACGCAATCGATCCCAGGCAATGAAACAAATCCAGGCGTCCCGCGATTTCGCTCACCAGGCCATCCCCGCCCAGCGACAGGCTTCCGTGACGCAACCACAATTGCCCGCCGGAAAGGATCTCCAGGCTTCCCGCCTCCACCGTCACCTGGGATCCCTCGGCGGTCGCACCCGCACCAATCGAAAGACGGTCTTGGAGGGACAGCAGGCTTTGCGGAGCCAGATCCAGGAAATCCTCCACTTCGATCGAACCTTCGCTCACCAACCAGGCGTTGGCTCCCAGCACCAACTCACCCACCCGCAAGGTTCCCTCGCCGGTCACCACCAGGGTGCCGCCCGCCGCCACCTCCAGGCGCTCCACCACCAGAACGCTCCCCTCCGCAATGGCGATTTCGCCATCGTCATAGGAAAGCGTAGCGACCCCCACCGTCTCCCCTTCCGCCACCGTACGCGCAACCACATCAAACAACAGATCATCGGCCAGAAACGCCCCGCTCGCGCTGGTCGCAGTGGCTTCCAGCAACACCTGGCCGGTCAGAGTCCCTCCGGTTAGAGTCGCCGTGGCCACCCCGTTCACCGCCGCAACGGTTCCCAAGCCGCCGACGGATCCCTCCCCCGAAGCCTGGCGAAACTCAACCATCAATTCGGAATCGACCCCCGAAATGACCGGATCCCCCAGGAAATCCTTGAGCGACACCTGAAATACCCGCTCCTCCCCCGCCTGCAAGGGAGAATCGGAACCGGACAACTCCAGAACCACCGCTTCCCACAGATCAAACACGACAGTCGCCGGGCTCCCTTCCGAGATTTCACTCCAGTCGTCCGTCCCGTCGACCTTCACCTCGGCGGTCAGCTCCGCCTCTCCCGCCTCCAGTGAAGTCAATTCCACCGTGGCCCGACCGAACTCATCGGTAGCGACCACGCCATCCGGGGTCAAATGGCCTAGGGTGGTGAAAAATCGCACCTCCGTTCCGGCGACCGGCACCTCATTGCCCATGCGGTCGCGCAACTGGACCCGCACCTGCGCCGAAGTCACGCCGTCCGCCCGAAGCGCCGACGGAGACGCCGCCAAAGAGGACCCCCCGTCGCCGGTATGGACGGCTCCCGGAGCCAACTGCATTGCCTGGGAATCGACCGTTCCCAGGTCGGGACTGGTGGCAAAGCGAAGCGTGTAGAACTCACCCGCCAGGCCCGACAGTACCAGATCGGTGAATTCCGCCACCCCGTCCTGAACGGTCAGCGTCGTGGTCCCGGACAACACCCCACCCTCGCCGGAAAAGATAGCCACCGAAACGTCGGTGGTATTATCCCAGGCTACCGGGTCGCCGAACGAATCGAGAATCGCCACCACCGGTTGGGTGGTTAGAAGTTCGCCGCTGGCGGCGCCGTCCGGCTCGATCACCAACGCGACCGACGCGGGCTCGGGACAGGCGATTCCGCTGCTCCAGAGATTTTCAAGGCCACCGAGCCATGCTTGAAAAGCTTCATCCTGGGGTTCGCAAAGGTCGGTGTCGTGAAACCAGAAATATTTCATTAACTCCAATTGGGTCAGGGATTGCGGCAGGGACCCGCTGAGGTCGTTTCCATTGACGAACAACGCTTGCAGAAGGCGGATATTCCCCAACTCGGAGGGAAGCGGACCGGTGAAATTGTTCTCGTCCAACCACAAATCAAGCAATGAATGCATCTGGCCCAACTCCGGCGGTAGTGCTCCGCTAAGCTGATTGTCCTCCAACCGCAAGGTCCACAGGGAATGCATTTTGCCGAGTTCCGGCGGAATAGGACCAGTGAGGTGATTGCTATAAAGACGCAACCGCTCGAGGCGCGCCATGTCACCGAGTTCCGCCGGCAGCGATCCCGTCAGATTGTTACCACCCAAGTTCAACTCGATCACCCGTCCTCCACTAACCGTGACCCCGAACCATTCCGAAACCGGCGTTTCCGGATTGAGCCAGCCGGCATTCTGCTCCCAGCTCTCGCCACCGGTGGCATGGTAAAGCGCCTCCAATGCCGCTTGATCGGTGAGGAGACCTTCTCCGGTGTCACGATAGGCCGCGATGACAGGGGCCATCTCGCGAATCGTGCGGGCGTTGTCCGCAACCAAAGCATCGCCGGATGGAACTCCGTAAACGAGGACGTCCGGATT
>PXDC01000297.1 GCA_003565135.1 Verrucomicrobiota bacterium | reverse complement strand
GTAGGCAGAGATGTTATACACGGTTTGAAAATTAACGAAAAATCTCCATTGCCGTCCCTTAAATCGGAAATCGATGCTTTGTGTTCAATGTATAAACTACAGCATCCGGAATTCGAGAATAACGACACCCATATAATCGTTGCAAAAGAGGAATCAATCGAGCTTCCGGATATCCGGACCGATACGCATAATATTCTTTTTCCCAACAAAACCAGCGAATTTATACGACAACTTTCTCTCGATATTGATAATACTCTTTATTGTTCAATTTCAGGAGGCAGAAAAACAATGAGTGTACATCTCGCCTTTGCGTTGTCGTTGTTCGGGCGGGAGAAGGATAAACTTCTGCACGTACTGACCCACGAGGATTACGAATTCAAAGATTTCTTCCCGAAAAATAAAAAGCAGGCAAAAGAACTTCAGCTTTCCGAAATACCGTTTGTACGACTGCGATCCATTATCTCAAAAAATATTCCCACTGCCAGATTTGCTAAAATGAAATATGATGAGATAGTATCTTTTACTCAGAAAGAGGTAAAAAAAGCATCTTCGATAGATAAACTCTGGCTCATTAACGAAACGAAAGAATTAAAATTCAGAGACAATACCGTTAAACTCGAACCTCTTCTTTTTGCAATATATCACTTTTTTGTGGAGTTGAGACTCGAAGGAAAGAATAAAGTAACGATACAGGAGATTACAAGTAAAGAAACTGCGACAAGGATTCTGGAATTCCTCAAGAATCATTATCCGTATTACGATTCAAAATATAACATTAAAAATCCCTGGTGGAAAACAGGTTTTTACGCAGCCGACTTCCGGTCAAAAAGAGCAAAAATTAATAAAAAAATTTGTGAATTGATCAACGATCCCGATATCGAAGAAGAATTTATTATCTCAAGCTATACCTCTTATGCAAACACTTCCTACGGCATAAAAACAAATAAACGTAAATTCCGTTTGTCGCTTCCTTCATAAAAATTCACCGCAACGTTTCGGCAACATTTCCATTTTTGCTTTCGCAGCTTACTCCATGTATATTGTAAACAAAAATCTTTAACAATACAACGGAGATACTATCATGATGTTCAAAACAATCGGCCGTGAAGTTGGAAAAGCAATCGATACCATTGTTGAAATCATGGAGGATGACGAACCGGAACAAATGGAAAAAACAAGAAGAAAAAACAACAGGGGAAAAGCGCATGAAAAAGAATCTGTACATATTTTCTGATTCTTCGATTAGAAGAAAGGACAAGACATTATTAATCGAAAGAATATGTAAAGAAGAATCCGAAATTGATGAATTTGAGCGTGAGGAAAAGGAATTTCTGGAAGAATATCTACTGGGGAAAGATATTCTTCTTCCTTCCGGGGATAAGAAGTACATACCGGTTGAAAGCATCGACTCGATATTCAGCATCGGTGCGGTCTACTTCAACTCCCGGTTCATGTACTTCTTATCCCAACATCAAATTCCAATGCACGTATTTAACTATCTCGGCGGATATGCAGGAAGTTTTATACCGGCATCCGATATCAACTCCGGTACAATATTAATTCAGCAGGTGAAACATCACAAACATCCTGTAAAACGGCTTGAGATTGCAAAGCAATTTGTATTCGGAGCATTATCAAATGCTATCGCAAACCTTAAGTATTACAATAATCGCGGGTCGCATGTGGATGACCATATCGAGCAAATCGAGGATATTCGTGAATATATAGAGAGTGCAACATCGGTTGAGGAATTGATGGGGTTGGAGGGGGCTGCAAAGAAAGTTTACTATTCTGCCTGGCGGTACATCTTTGTGTATCCCGTGGATTTTACACGGAGAGTAAAAAATCCGCCGGATAATCTTATCAATGCGCTCATTTCATACGGGAATATGATTGTGTATTCGGTATGTCTGAACGAAATTTACCATTCACGTCTATATCCGGAGATCGGGTTTCTTCACCAGCCGGGGGAGAACAGACATAGTCTTGCTTTTGATGTTGCTGAAATATTTAAGCCGATTATTACCGACCGGGTAATTTTCAAAATGATTAACAAACACATAATAACCGAAAGCGATGCTATTCAAAAGAACCGGAAATGTTTCTTGAAAAAGAAGGCAAAACAGGAATTTGTGGCAGCGCTTGAAGATAAATTGATGACGAAAATACAGGTTGACGGACGTGATGCACGCAGCAGCTATAGGCGCTTAATACGCGAGGAATGTTTTAAAATAGTTGAGCACTTAAGAGAAAATGAAAAATACACTCCATACATAACAAAATGGTAACAATCGTGAGCCGGAAAATGTATTACATATTGACGTATGATATAACATCACCTAAGCGGTTGCCAAGAGCGTTAAAGACATGCAGAAAATATCTTCACTGGGTGCAGAATTCCGTATTCGAAGGGGAGTTGACTTCCACCCAGATGGACAAGCTTATCAAAGAAATGAAGCGGATAATACACAAGGAGGAAGATTCAGTTATAATTTATAAAGCAAGGACGCCGGATATAGTGTACAAAGAAGTGCTGGGTATTGAGAAGAATGAAATATCTATGTATATTTAAATCAATATGGATCTAATAAAATTGTCGTACCCCCGTTATTTTGTAAAAAAGTCGATCGACGAAATGTCTAAAACGCATCAATTTGAACTTTTTTCCGGCAAATTATCAAAAATTGCAGGATTTTAATCGGACTATTTTAGAATTGAGACCACTCTTCTAATATATCTTACATATTGCACTTTGTTAATTTTAATCGGACTATTTTAGAATTGAGACAAGGTTAAATAGTGGGTACATTCCAGACCGTTTCCAGATTTTAATCGGACTATTTTAGAATTGAGACTATCATTAATGTCAAAGAGACTTTCGTTCGCTTGATCTTCGATTTTAATCGGACTATTTTAGAATTGAGACCTTCTGGAACGTCTATCCTTAGCCGCCTTATTAGACGATTTTAATCGGACTATTTTAGAATTGAGACCTTGTAATTACCTAATGTCAACAATCCATTATCCCGCATTTTAATCGGACTATTTTAGAATTGAGACCCTAATTAATCCAATATGTAATTGAAAAGTAGGTTACCATTTTAATCGGACTATTTTAGAATTGAGACACTATTTCATTCTTTACTGAAAACCACTATATACAATATATTTTAATCGGACTATTTTAGAATTGAGACCATGATTTGCTCCTTTACCATTGTTCGATATTATCGCATTTTAATCGGACTATTTTAGAATTGAGACTTTTATTTTTATATGGTTTCTCTTTTAACTTTATTTCCATTTTAATCGGACTATTTTAGAATTGAGACTTGTCAATTCTGAGAATGGTATTTGCAAGGGGAACATTGCATTTTAATCGGACTATTTTAGAATTGAGACCATATGTAAAAAATATAGATATAAAAGAAATGCAGAAAAATTTTAATCGGACTATTTTAGAATTGAGACACCTCTCATTTGACCTCAGAGTTTCTTCTTTTCTTTTATTTTAATCGGACTATTTTAGAATTGAGACTAGGCCCAAACCGACCAATCATTCATGGTGAGAAGATAGATTTTAATCGGACTATTTTAGAATTGAGACGATTTTTACTCACCGTGATTCCGATGTTATCTCCAAGATTTTAATCGGACTATTTTAGAATTGAGACCTTTTAACCGGCCAATCTCTGTATCTATTGCAGACACATTTTAATCGGACTATTTTAGAATTGAGACTGCTCTGCATTGGCGGGGATTACCGCGCCGTCTTTTTTATTGGTTCATCAGGGTTTCTTATGGGTAACTGTAGATAAATTTAATCCACCACAATGGAAATAAACAGATATTTTAAAATGTTCACGATTACGAAATCCATAAGCTTGTTTCCTCAACGTTTCAATTTTGGAATTCAATCCTTCACTGACTGCATTTGTAATACGATGTTTAAAATACGTCATAATCTGATTCAGATATTTTCGAAACATCTTCGCTTTTTCTATTACCGGAGCGAGTCGAGAATGTGTAGCCCAGAAGTACCACGACTTGAAATGACGAAGCGCCCACGCCGGTCTGCTATAGTTCCAAAGATCACGAAAACTCTCTTTGATAGCCCACGCACGCGCTGTTTTCAAATGCTTCCCCTTCAACGATTGAAACCGGGCCTTATGTTTCTCAGGAAGATTTTCCCGGGAATAGAGCCACGTGTACTTCGAGCCGGTAAGGGTTTCATCTCCGATTCGTTTCAACTTCCAATGTTCTCTTTTGCGTACCGTATCAACCGCTTTAAGCATGTGTACCATCAGGTGGTAACGATCGAAAACAAGCTTCGTATCAGAATTAGGAACATATTCGCGAATCGACGCAATGTATGGATCCCAGATATCCGTCGCAATGGCTTCAATTCTGTGAAGCGATTTTTCAGTGCGACGTTTAAAATATCCATCAAGACTCTCTTTTTTTCTCTCGTCAGCAATGTATATGACCGTACCTTTGGTCAGGTCACTCACAATGGTTACATAATCATGCCCACGACCAACGGTTTTTTCATCTATCCCTATTTGCTTCGGTCGACTTTTTCTCTTTTTCAATCCTCGAACAACGGCTTTATCTATGATGTGCCAGGCTTCATCCCAGCTAATACGAAGCAGAGCCGCGCCACTCTTGACATCACAGGATTTCAATACCTCAATAGCGAACCGCTCAAAAAGAGTTGTAAATCGTGCATTTGCCTCAGCCCACGGAAGGTGAGTCTGCACTACACCATGATTCGTACATTTAACTCGAGGTGGTCGTGCATGCAAATATGTCATAAATTGACAACTATCAAGATGACGCCATACTCGCTCTGGCGAATGATCATAAACAGAAAGTTTTTCTTTACATTGTGGACATTGAAAGCGCGTATCATCACTATGTTTAACAAATACATCAACTCGCTGTTGAGTAACATCAAGTTTAACTTGTTCTACGAACCAAGGCTCTATAAGTCCCATAAGATGGTGGTAAAGTTCTGTGTCTTCCATGGCTCCAATCCTTTTTGGAGCCAATATACGAAATTATTTTGTACCCATAAAAATGTCTGATGAACCTTTTTATTTTAATCGGACTATTTTAGAATTGAGACTTATTATGATACTAATATGGATGCGGATGTTAGCAAGATTTTAATCGGACTATTTTAGAATTGAGACTAGCTGAATAACCAGCTCGCTCATTGATTTACCTTTTATTTTAATCGGACTATTTTAGAATTGAGACCCCGCTTATGTGCGGCGTCTGCCATCGTGTTCAAATCAATTTTAATCGGACTATTTTAGAATTGAGACCTGGGGAAGGACAGGCCGCCGGTGGAAAAACGGGAAAATTTTAATCGGACTATTTTAGAATTGAGACTCTACACTATCGATTCTATTCATTGTCTTATCTCC
>PXDC01000477.1 GCA_003565135.1 Verrucomicrobiota bacterium | reverse complement strand
GAGAAGTTCCGCCATCTTGTCGCGCAGGGCCCGGAGGATGGCCTCGCGGTCCCCGGCATGGTCCTTGACGCAATTGACCAGGGCGCTGCCCACCACAACGCCGTCGGCGAGCGCGCCGACCCGCCGGACCTGCTCTCCGGTGGAGATGCCGAAACCGACCACCAGGGGAATCGACGTCTCTCCGCGTATGGCCGCCACCGCTTCGTCCAGGTTCCCGGCCAGCTCCGACTGGACGCCGGTAACGCCTTCGCGGGAGACGTAATAAAGGAATCCGCCGGCGGAAGCGGCGATCTTGCGGATCCGTTCGGCCGGGGTGGTGGGCGCGATGATAAATATGTTTTTCATGCCGCGCTCCCGGGACACGGCCACCAGGCCGCCGGCCTCTTCGGGCGGCAGGTCGAGGGTCAGCATGCCGTCGACGCCGACCCGCGCGGCCCGCTCCACGTATTCCTTCTCCCCCCGGGCAAAGACGAGGTTGTAATACGTGTACAGCACGACCGGCACATCGGTGAACGTGCGGATCTTCTCCACCAATTCGAAAACGCGGTCGCCGGTCATCCCGCTTTCGAGGGCCCGCTGGGCCGCGAGCTGGTTCGTCAGGCCGTCGGCCAGCGGATCCGAGAACGGCACCCCCAGTTCGAGGATATCGACCCCGTTCTCGACCAGGGTCCGGCAGATTTCCACCGACGTCTCGAAGTCGGGATCGCCCGCGCAAACGTAGGCGATAAAGCAGGCGCGCCCCTTTTCTTTCATCCGCGCAAACGTATCAGCAATCCGATCCATAAGGATCCCACTAAAACCGGGCGGCCGGGCGGAAGCAACGTCGTTTTCACATCCCTTTGGCGCGGAAGCCGGCGGCCGGCGCCGATTACGGGAGTTGACTCGGATACGAATCTCACTCTACATAATCGGCTTGATGCAGACGGACACCAGCTCACCACCTTCCGTACGGTACAACCGGATCATCCTCAAGTTGAGCGGTGAAGTCCTCCGCAGCCCGGAGAACGGCGACGCCATCGACCCTGAGATTCTGGAACGGGTGTGCCTCCAGATCAAAGAGATCTACGAATTGGGCGTTCAAATCGGGGTAGTTATCGGGGGAGGCAACATTTTCCGCGGTCTCGCCGGGCAGGGACGCGGCGTCGATCGCACCACCGGCGACTACATGGGAATGCTGGCCACCGTCATCAACGGGCTCGCCTTCATGGATTGCCTGGAGAAAATGGGGGTGGTCACCCGGGTCATGAGCTCCATCCCGATGAACCAGCTGGCGGAACCGTTTATCCTCCGGCGCGCCACCCGTCACCTGGAGAAAAAGCGGGTGGTCATCTTCGTCGCCGGCACCGGCAATCCCTACTTTTCCACCGACACCACGGCCGCGCTCCGGGCCAGCGAAATCAACGCCCAGGTGCTCATGAAGGCCACCAAGGTCGACGGCGTTTACGACAAGGACCCGACCGAGAACAAGGACGCCGTCCGCTACGAGGAGCTTTCCTTCATCTCGGCCCTCAAGGGACGGCTGAACGTGATGGACTCGACCGCCTTCTCTCTCTGCCTGGACAACAATGTCCCCATCATCGTCTTCAACCTGAACGAAGACCATGCCGTGCGACGGGTTGTGGAAGGCGAAAAAATCGGTACCTTGGTGCACAATTTCTAACCGTTCTCGAGAAATCCCGCAACACCCGACGACTATGAGCGATCATCCCGCAATCACGGCCATGACCGAAAAAATGAAAAAAACCGTGGAGCACACCCTCGGCGAATTCAGTGCCCTGCACACCGGCAAGGCCTCGCCCGCCATGGTGGAGGGGATCATGGTGGAAGCCTACGGCAGCAACATACGCCTGAAGGAAGTGGCGGCCATCACAACCCCGGACGCGCGCACCATCCAGATCCAGCCCTGGGACAAATCGGTGATCAAAAGCGTCGAAAAAGCGATCCAGACCTCGAAACTCGGGATCAATCCGGCCGTGGACGGCGGCGTTATCCGCCTCCCCCTGCCGGAACTGAGCCGCGAACGGCGGCAGGAGCTGGCCAAAGTGGCTCAGAATATGGCGGAAGAAGGCCGTGTTTCCATCCGCCACGGTCGCCGGGAAGCCATGGAAACGCTGAAAGCCGAACAAAAGAGCGGTGCCATTCCCGAAGACGACCTCAAACGCCTCGAGAAAGAAGTCCAACAGATCACCGACCGGCACATCAAGGAAATCGACGAACACTACGAAAACAAGGAGAAGGAGTTGATGTCGATCTGATCCGGATTGCGGATCTTTCCGCCGCGAAAGCGCACGGCGGCGCTTCCCAGGATGCAAAATCAGTTCCCGCTAACGCCCAGGCAGATTGTCGTCAAACTCGGCACCGGCATCCTGACCTCGGAAACCGGCCGCATCGACACCGACCGGATCGCCGACATCTGCCGCCAGCTCCACGAACTCCGCGCCGCCGGCGTCCGGGTCATTATCGTCAGTTCCGGTGCCATCGGCCTGGGCATGGCCCGCCTCGGGCTCAAGCGCCGGCCGCGCCGTCTCGAACGGCTGCAAGCCTGCGCCGCTGTCGGGCAGAGCATTCTTATTCAGCTCTGGCAGTCGGGATTCGAACCGTTCGGAACGCACGTCGCCCAACTCCTGGTCACCCGGGATGACCTCCGTTCCCGCTCGCGGCACGTCGCGGCCATGAACACGTTCAATCACCTCCTGAACGAAGGGGTCGTTCCGGTGGTCAACGAGAACGATTCCATCAGTGCCGAGGAGATCAAATTCGGCGACAACGACGTCCTCTCCGCCATGGTGGCGAGCCTGACGGGAGCCGACTTTCTGTTTATAATCTCCACGGCGCCCGGACTGGTGGACCGGAACGGGACGGGGGAAATCGTCCCGGTGGTGGAGAAGATCACGCCCGAAATCGAGCGCATGGCCGGCGGCACCGAAAGCGCCACCGCAGTCGGAGGCATGATCACCAAGATCGAAGCGGCCCGAATCGCCAACCGGTCGGGCTGCGGCGTCTTTATCGCCTCCGGATCCGAACCCGACATCCTGCCGCGCCTCTTGCGGGGCGAAGGTCCCGGAACGTTCTTTGTGCCCCGGGGGCTCGCCATGGAGGCGAAAAAGCGCTGGATAGCCTTCTTCGAGAAACCCAAGGGGACCGTCGTTGTCGACGGCGGCGCCCGGCAGGCCCTCCTGGAACGGGGCGGCAGTCTTTTGGCCATCGGCGTGCGCCGGGTGACGGGCGAATTCGAAGCCGGCGAAGTCGTTAACATCGCTTCCCCCGAAAACGACGTATTCGCCCGCGGCATCAGCCGCTACCCCAGCACCGAAATCGGCAAAATCCTGGGGAAAAACGCCGACCAGATCCGGCGGCTGTATCCCGCGAACAAACGCCTGGAAGTCATTCACCGCGACGCGCTGGTCATGCTCCATTAAATGCGTCGACTCACCGAGCTCTCGCCGCGACGCCCCCTTGCTCACTCGAACCATGAATGTTAAACGGCGAACCTGGGAGATCCTGGAAATCGGCAACGAGCGCGATCCCGCCAGCCGGTACTTTGACGGGTTCATCTTCGGCCTGATTCTCCTCAACGTTGCGGCGTTCATTCTCGGAACGGTTCCGGCAGTGGACGAAAAGGCCGGATTCTGGCTGCATCTTTTCGAGATTATCTCCATCGCCGTGTTCACGGTCGAGTACCTGGGCCGGCTCTGGTCCTGCGGCGTCCTCGAAAAGTACCGGCATCCCGTCACCGGCCGCCTGCGCTTCATGGCCACCCCCCTCGCCCTGGTGGACCTGGTGGCCATTCTCCCCTTCTACCTCGCCTTCCTCGGGATCGATCTGCGTTTTCTCCGTATCCTCCGCATTATCCGGATTCTGCGCATAGCGAAGCTGAGCCGCTACCTTTCAAGTCTGATACTTTTTATCGACGTGGTTCGCAACCGAAAGGAAGAGCTGATCATGACAACCACCGTCCTGGTCATGCTCCTGATCGTCTCCTCGTCCATGATGTATTACGCGGAGCATGACACCCAGCCGGAAGCCTTCTCCAGCATTCCCGCCACCATGTGGTGGGCCGTGGCCACGCTGACTACGGTCGGGTACGGCGATATTTACCCGGTCACCGCGCTGGGAAAACTTTTCGGATCCGTGGTGGCCGTCATCGGCATCGGACTCTTCGCCCTGCCCACCGCCATCCTCGGCTCCGGGTTCATCGAGGAAATCAACAAACGCAAAGAGAAACGGACCTGCCCGCACTGCGGAAAGAAGCTGGAAGAGTAGAACCTTTCCCGACCCTATTCCACCAGCTTCCGCAACTCCTCTTCCGTCCAGAGATCCTCACGGCCGGCGGTCTCCCCGCGAATTCGGCGAACATCCGAAGGGTCGATTCTCTCCTTTTCGTGCCACCGCACCCGGACGTAACTCAGGACAGCGGCCAGTTCTTCGTCGTCCATCCAGCCGAAAGGCGTCATGATCGTCCGTTCTCCCTCCTTGCCGTGCAGGAGTATACGTACCAGGGCCTCCCGGGAACTGCCTGCCCATTCCGAATCCTCAAGGGCCGGCGCCACGCCCCCCCGGCTGTGGCAGGCAATACAATTCATCTCATAGCTTTCCCGTCCGGTGACATACCATTCCGGGCGGTCGGCATCGTCCTCGTCCGCGTCTTCGGCCTCACTCACGACCTCCTCGACCTCGTCCGCGAACTCGCGGAGGGCCTGGGCACGAAGCGGCCGGGCCGGTTCGTCGCCGTCGGCCAATACGTGGATCGTATGATAGACGGCATTTTCGACCTCCCGGCCATCGGCGAACCTCAACCGGTATTCGACGCTCTGCTGCATGACGGGAGCGATGTCCGGAATTTCGAGATGGACGGTTCGGCCGTCGGCGGAAAGGCGGGCGCCGGCCACCGCGACCGGGTCGCGTCCCTCTTCATCCGGATTCGCCACGGAAAACTCCGGCGAACCGTACCGTCGCGTGTACCGGTACTCCCAGCGCTCCACCCGGTAGTTTTCAGCATCCTCCGCCACGGTACGGTCCAATGGATCCGAAAAGGTCAGGGAGACCCCTTCCCGGTTCACCTGCAAACGCGAGGGCAGATAAGCCGGGCCGCCCGCGTACCGGACCCGGTCAAAACTCGCGTCCTCCCGGGCCGCCGTACCCCAGCCGCGCATACCCATAAGGTAAAGCTGTCCGTCGGCCGGGTTCATTCGCGCCCGGACCGGTCCGGATGAAAACGCGAACGGGAAACGCACCACCCCACCCTGCTCGACGCCGCCGAGTTCTTCGGTCAGGAGAGCGAAAAGCGTACCGCGACCGTACGAGGCAAGGACAAAATTCCCGGCCAGCGGCCCCCAGCGAGCATCGCCGGCGTATTCCATGGCCCCGGTGGAATTGTCGACTCCATGGGGAATCCAGCAGACCGGCGGCTCGATTGCCTCCGGGCTGATATCCTCCG
>PXDC01000522.1 GCA_003565135.1 Verrucomicrobiota bacterium | reverse complement strand
GGGGGGGGGGATATTCATTTGATGGGTCTGCGTTGTGAATTTTCAGAAACCAACAACTCTCTGCGTCGATGAGATTGCCTCATAACAAAAAATAGGCAAGTTAAATTTATTTATTGGTTTTGTGCATGTCATAAATTTGCGGTGCCATTCCGTTACCAAGGCTTATCTACCCTGAATGGAACGGTTAGGGCAGTGAATCGAGAGTAGCAAAGGCTTCCAACCTGAAAAAACACGCTGGAAGCGTGCCCTAATTTGGGCCTATATGAGTGCCATTCTGTCTACACTGATATAGCATACGCGTCCTGACAAAAGATATGCAAGAACCCGGAAACAGGGCGTGACGTAATCCCCGAATCCAACACATCCGAATATCCCCCACCCGTCACCGGTCCATTTCTGCCAGTTCGGGCGCCATTTTTTGTCAGGATCCGTAATCGGATTTATTTACCCGGAAAACTCAAGTTGCTGTTTCGGTGGGAGATGAGATCGGCGGCGTATGGCTGGCACGGCGTGTGCGTTTCATCGGTCGTGAAAACAACCCACCTTCAGAAACGCCCGCCCGCCGGCCCCTCCGGCAGCACGCCCTCGCCCCGCCCGGCGATCGCCGCCGGGGGACCCGCCTGGGTTAACGACGTACACTCCCGGCTTACCCCCACGCGGGTGGGTACGGTCCTTCGCCCGACGGGGCGGGCGGACCTTGTCCGGCTGGTGCGCCGATCCCTGAGCGGCACCGGCGGCATCAGTGTGGCCGGCGGGCGCCACGCCATGGGAAGCCAGCCCTTCGGGACCGGGTCGATTCATTTCGACCTGACCGACGTCGCCGCGGTGGGCGATCTCGATTCCCGTTCCGGCATCGTGGAGGTCGAACCCGGCGTCATGTGGCCCAAACTGATGCGCCACCTGGACGAGCGCCAACCGTCGGCGCCCGCTCCCTGGTGCATCGTCCAAAAGCAGACCGGGGCCGATGATTTGACGCTGGGCGGCGCCCTCGCTTCGAACATTCACGGTCGCGGCCTCCGGTTTTCTCCGCTGGTGCAGGACATCGAGTCGTTCACCCTCCTGACCGCCTCCGGCGACGAAATCGACTGTTCGCGGACGGTCAACCCGGACTGGTTCCGGCGGACGATCGGGGGCTACGGTCTTTTCGGCATGGTCACCTCGCTGCGTCTGCGCTTGATGCGGCGAACCACGGTCCGCCGGGAAGTGACCGAGACCACGGTCGACCGGATCCCCCGCCTGCTCGAAAGCGCGATGGACGGCGGTTGCCTTTACGGAGACTTTCAATTCTCCACCGCGCCGGAAACCGACGGGTTCCTGAGGGCGGGGGTTTTTTCGGTGTACCGTCCCGTGGGCCTCCACGGGAACCAACGGTCGCACGGGGCGCCCGGCGAATTCCTCACCGCCCGCCGCTGGGCGGAACTCATCACCCTCGCCCATCTCGACAAAGCCCGTGCTTTCCGCACGTACGTGGACCACTACCGCACGACCGACGGGCAACAGTACCCATCGGACCGGCAGCAGCTGAGCACTTACCTCCCGGACTACCACCAGGTGCTGGCCCGGGCGCGGGGGGCGGGCGTGAAACAATCCCTGGTCATCACCGAACTGTACGTCCCGCCCGAACGCCTGGTCGATTTCTTCGACGACGTTCGCGCCGATATGCGTCGGCACGAAACAGACCTGATCTACGGCGTCGTCCGGTGGATCGAACCGGACCGGGAGACCTTCCTTCCCTGGGCGACGGGCCGACGGGCCTGCTTGGTTTTCAACCTCAACGTCCGGCACACCCGCGAAGGACGGGCCCGGGCCGCGGCCGACTTTCGCCGGCTGATCGACCGGGCCCTGGACCGGGGAGGCGCCTACTACCTGACCTACCACCGCCACGCCACCCGCCGGCAGGTCGAGGCGGCCTACCCCCGTTTTGCCGAGATGCTGCGGGACAAAGAGCGCCGGGACCCCCGCAACACCTGGAGCAGCGACTGGTACCGTCACTACCGCCGCCTGTTCGATACGGCGTGACCGGGCGAACCGGCCGCGCCGCCGCCGGCGCCGAAAAACCACCCGCCGTCAACCGCGCGGCGCGGCCCCCATGATCGCCCCGAGGATAAAGTCGGCGACGTCGCTCTTGGGCGCGGGCCCGAAGGAACGGGATTCACCGGTCACGGAAAACAGGGTCACCCGGTTTTGGTCGGCTTCCATACCAATCTCCGGCGAACTGACGTCGTTGGCCACGATCCAGTCGAGGTTCTTTTCCCGCAGCTTTTTGCGCGCGTGGGCCTCGATGTGGTCGGTTTCGGCCGCGAACCCGACACAGAGCTGGTGTCGTTTTTCGGTAGCGAGCGCCTTCGCGATGTCCACCGTGGGCTCCAGGTGGATCACCAGGGATTCGTCCTTCTTCTTGATTTTCCGTTTGGCCGGGGAAACCGGACGGTAGTCGGCCACTGCGGCGCACATGACCAGGAGATCGCAGGCGGGAAAAAGCTGCCGGCACGCCGATTCCATTTCGGCGGCCGTCACCACGGGGTGAAAGGAGACTCCCGAAGGCGGAGCGAGGCAGACCGGGCCGCTTACGAGGTCGACGGACCACCCGCGTTCGACCGCGGCGGAAGCGAGGGCGTAGCCCATTTTGCCGCTGGAGGCGTTGCTGAAAAAACGGACCGGATCGACGTATTCCCGGGTAGGTCCGGCCGTGATCAGGCAGGTAAAATTGCTTGCGTTCATTGCATTCCGGTAAAGCCTGAACAAAATCCAGTAAACCAAAGGGTTCAACCCAATCCGGAAATCATCGTGCCGAAAACCGCCGCACCCAACCAGACCAAAAAAGAAAACACCTTCCTCAGTCTCGGGCTGAACATCTTTCTTCCCGCCCTGATCCTGATGAAAGGGACGCAGTGGTTCGGCTTCGCCCCGGCCACGAACCTGGTCGTCGCCCTGGCCTTTCCCATCGGGTACGGGTGTTACGACTTCGTTATCCGGCGAAAATACAACGTTTTCTCCATCATCGGGTTCGTCAGCATCCTCCTCACCGGCGGGATCGGGCTCCTGGAAATGTCTCCGCGCTGGATCGCGGTCAAGGAAGCCGGCATACCCGCACTCCTGGGCCTGGTCGTGCTCGGTTCCATGAAAACCCGCCGGCCGATCGTGAAACTCCTGCTCCTGCGCGACGAATTCATCGACCTGGAAAAACTGAACCGGGAGCTCGACGCCCGAAACAATCACGCCGCGTTCGACAAGCTGCTCGGCCAGTGCACCTACCTGCTCGCTTTTTCCTTCCTGGTCAGCGCCATCCTCAACTTCGTCCTGGCCCGCATAATCGTGCAGAGTCCCAGCGGGACCGAAGCCTTCAACGACGAACTGGGGCGCATGACCCTCTGGAGCCTGCTCGTGATCGCGGTACCCTGCATGATCATCATGGTCGTCGCCCTCTTCCGCCTCTTTCGCGGCATCAAGGAACTGACCGGCCTGGACATGGAAGTCCTGCTGCGCGACGCGCAGAAACAATCGGGCTAACGCTTGTCGCGGGGGACAAACGTGCGGGTGGTTTCTCCCACGTAGACCTGGCGGGGACGATAGATGCGGCCGTTCGGATGACTGGCCACCTCTTTCCAATTGGCGATCCACCCCGGCATGCGGCCGATGGCGAACATGACGGTGAACATGTTCATGGGAATCCCGATGGCCCGCATAATAATGCCGCTGTAGAAATCGACGTTGGGATACAGTTTCCGGGAAACAAAATACTCGTCTTCCAGCGCCACTTTCTCCAGGTGGCGGGCGATATCGAGGAGCGGGTCCTCCACCCCGAGGCTTTCCAGCACCGTCTCGCAGGCCCTGGCGATGATCTTCGCCCGCGGGTCGTAGTTCTTGTACACCCGGTGCCCGAAGCCCATGAGCCGTTTTTCGCCGGATTTGACCTCATTGATGAACGTGCTGCCGTCGTCGCCTTCGGCGTGAATGGCCTCAAGCATCTTGATCACGGCCATATTGGCGCCGCCGTGCAGGGGACCCCACAGGGCGCAGATCCCGGCCGCCACGGAGGCGAGCATGTTCGCCTCGCTGGAGGCGACCATCCGGACGGTGGAGGTACTGCAGTTCTGTTCGTGATCGGCGTGGAGAAGCAGAATCAGGTTGAGCGCTTTGGACACTTCCGGGGGCGGTACGAACTTGGCGTACGGCTCGGTGAACATCATGTGGAGGAAGTTGTCCGCGTACGCCAGATCCCGGCGCGGGTAAATGTACGGAAGGCCCTGGCTCATCCGGTAACTCATGGCCGCGATGGTGCGAACCTTGGAAAGGGCCGCCGCCGCCACCTCGTCGAAGTTCTGCAGGTCCTCCTTGTGGTTGTTGGCCGCGTACTCGGGATAAAAACAAGTGAGCGAATTCATCAATCCCGAGAGAATCGCCATGGGATGCGAGTGGGCGGGATATCCCTCGAAAAAGTGCTCCATATTGACCGGCACCGCGGCGTGACGGGTCAAGCGGGCGGAAAAACCCTTCAACTGCGCCTCGGTGGGCAGTTCGCCGTAGATGATCAGGTAAGCGGTTTCCACGAAATCCGACTTCTCGGCCAACTCCTCGATGGGGTAACCCCGGTAACGGAGGATGCCCTTCTCCCCATCGATAAAGGTCACATCGCTCTGACAGGACCCCGTATTCCCGTATCCCTCGTCGTAAGTGATGTACCCCGTCTCCGCCCGCAACGCCCGGGTATCGATCGCCTTCTCCCCTTCCGCCCCGGTGATCACCGGAAATTTATACTCTTTTTCCTCTATTATAATTCGAGCTTCTTTGGCCATAGCTGATAAACCTAATACGAAAATAAAAACGCGGTAAAGAAAACTTACTCAACAAGGTGTGAATTTTCCGCCGCCACGGAAACAAAGTTTCGGTAGACCAGCAGTCCCCGCGCCTGGCTCTTTTCCGGGTGAAACTGGGTGGCGAAACAGTTTCCACGGGCGATTCCGCTGACAAAACTCCCGCCGTAATCGGTTTCACAGAGTGCGAGGGACGGATCTTCGGGGGCGACGTAGTAACTGTGAACAAAATAAAACTGTTCTCCCCGCGCCCGCAAGCCGGCGGCGAGGGGGCAGTCCGGCTGCCGGAATCGCGCCTCGTTCCAGCCCATGTGGGGAATCTTGAACTCCCGGGGAAGCCGGAAGCGCAGGACCCTTCCCGGAAAAATCCCGAGGCCCCGGGTATCCCCTTCCTCCGAATATTCGAACAAAGCCTGGAGCCCGAGGCAAACCCCCAGGTACGGCCGGCCGGCGCCGATCCACGCCTTGAGCGCCTCGCCCATTCCCCCCGCCGCCAGGCTGTCCACACAGTCGCCCAGCGCGCCCTGTCCGGGGAAGACCACCCCGTGCACCCCCTTGAGGTCCCCGGGTTCGGTAATGATCCGGATTGAGGACAAGGGTGGGAGGTCCCTGCTCTATACGGGCGATTTTGGCAGCGGCCTTTCGCCCTAT
>PXDC01000456.1 GCA_003565135.1 Verrucomicrobiota bacterium | reverse complement strand
GGACGGGTAAGGCCGGCTGATGGTGGATGCCGCCGGGAGTCAATGCCCAGGATCCCTCCGTGCCGTCGGTTACGATCAACTGAGCCCGGGTGTGACGGGCCAGTTGCCGGAGCACTTCCGCCGGCCGGTGTTCACCGGTCAGCCGCCGGGCCCCTTCGATCGGGAGGATGGCGTGGCCGGCGAGCGCGAGCAATTTGAGGAGCGTTTCTGGTTCGCCCGCTTCGATGTCGAGGACCGAAGGGATGCCGTGCGTTGCCGCCGACTCCAGCACCGCCAAGGCGGCCTCCGCTTCGTAGCCGTCCACCAGGACGAGTTTTGCCGTCCGGATCGCATCCGCGGGAATATCGGCGCGCCGCAGGAAACGGTAGCCGGTGAGATTGTAAAAAACAGTACGTTCGCCGGTGGACGGATGAATCTGGACCACGGCCACTCCGGGCCGGGCGTCCGGATCGTCGATGAGGAGCTCCCGGCCGATCCCGCAGCGCTCCATTTCGGCGCGTGCAATACGGCTGACGGTGTCGTGCCCGATACGGGCCACGTGGGCCGTTTTCCATCCGAGCGATGCCAGCGTGGCGGATGCGTTTGCAGCCGGGCCGCCGCCGGTGATGTTCAAAGAACGCACCTCGTGTTTATCGTTTGGGGTTACCGCTTCCGGAAGCTGTACCAGGACGTCGACCACGACCAGTCCGGTGACCACGATTTCATTAGACGATGTTGCTGACACTATTCGAACTCTGATCTCTATTAACCGCTCAGGCCGGAAGGCCCTGTCTGCTCCGTATCCGCCGGAATCGACTCCACTCCGATCCAGTGGTTCAGCATCTCCAGGTCGGCGACCAGGTGACCGTAGCCGAGACTCCAGTGATGGTCGAGTCCGCGATTGAGAATCGTTCCCATAATGGCATCCGCAGTCATCGGCGATCGGGGCGCCATGAGGCACCAGGCCCCCCGAAAAGGCATTTCCGTATTCACCAATTCACCTTCGAAGGCGAACATCCGGGCGGCATCCGGCGATTGATACCGAGCCACGGTGACGGGTCCCAGCTCCAGGAGAAATTCGATCATCATTCCGACTGCGCTTTCCCGGTCGCCGTTTTCCAGGATGGAGTGACGGGTCAGGTCGTACTTCGTACCGGAACGCAGGATACGGGTAGGGCAGGCGCCGCAGTGCCAGATTCCGATCCTGTTTTCAGCTGAATCGTAGGCGGAGAGATCCATCATGGTCGGTACCGAGCGGCCTTCGCTCAACAGGTGGAGCGCGAGCGACGACAGAATGCCGTTCATTTCCCCTTCCTCCGCGGTGCAGAAACCGGCGTCGTTCAACATCGACACCGCCCCGTCGATCGCGCATCCGAAGTGCTCGAAAAGCTCCGGCCAGCTCTTGAATGTGCATCCCAGGTAATCGCCTTCGGCCCCCATTTTCCAAAGCGCCAGCGCGAAACGGAGGGTGCGAAGAGCCTGTTCGTCGGGCACATCCCGTTTTCCCATCCGGGGATCCTCCGTCAACACCCGGAGGAGTTCCTTGACCGCGTTCCCGGAGAACCCGGAGGCTTCCGCGTGAACGGCGGACAAATCGATCCGGTCGAACCGCACGCCGAAACGTCGCATCACCGCCAGTTCGTCGGTTTCTCCGTCGTAGAACGCCGGCACCCGGGACCCCCCGGCATGGAGCACCCTGGCCCCGGAAAATCGTTCCCGCGCCCGGACCGTACGGCCGAATCGCGCGAGCGGCTCCTCGATGGCGCCCTCAATGGGGACGTGCATCCAGGCGTACTTCACTCCGAGCCGCTGCCACATATTCAAGAGAAAATTCTGGCAGCAAAGGCTGTTGGCCGAGAGCCTTTCGGAAGGCGGGTCGGGAAACGACCAGCTCAGGACGGGGACGTCGTGCCGCTCGAGCCAGTGCCCGAACTGCGAACCGATTTCCCCGGCGGTGTAGGAGGCGTGAAAGAAGACGATTCCGGCCACGCCTTCGCTCAGCAAACCGTTCGCGCAGGCGATCAGCTCCGCGGGATCCTCGAACGGTTCGGGTGCGCGGCGAATTTCAAAGTGCTCCCGGTTGAGGAGTTGTTCGAGCCGTTCCACCGCGCGGTCGTAGCGCGCGCGGGCTTCCCCGAAAGGGAAATGAACCTTCACGCAACAGGCGAGAACGGCGATTCGGGTCCGGGACGGTTTCGGGCGTTCGGGGACCAGGTCGCGCAGAGCGGAGGTGGTCACACCTTCTTCGGGCAGATTTGGCAGATTCAACATAATTGGGAAATATGATGTTCGAAAACGTCGATCAATTCGGGAATGTCGTCGGGCGGCGAGTGCATCAGGGAGGTCACTACATCCCTTTGTACGCGGCGTTCCTCGTTGTCCAGGTATTCCAGCGGCGAGCGCCCGGCCACGCGAGCCAGGAGACAGGCGAGGGTGTGGTGCGCGCAGGCTTTTCGGAATTCCGGGCCCGAAGCGGTTTCTCCCGCCGCCTCTGCGTAGCGGCGCCAGTACCGATGCGCGGCGCGGACGAACGGCGTTCTGCGCTCGCGGAAGTGATGGGATTTGGAGAGAAGGTGGGTGAGCGAAAAGCCGATATCGAAAGCGGTGTCGCCAAAGTGGATCACCTCATGATCGAGCAGGATGAGCCGGTTGCGGTGGACGAGTATGTTTTTTGGGCTGAAGTCGCCATGCACTACGCCGCGCGCCGCGGAGCGCGTGCGCTCTATCAGCCCGCGAAGAAAACCGGCGGCCTCCGGGGTTTGTTCGGCCGCGTATCCGTAGTACGGTTCCAGGCGCAGCGATTCGAAAAACGATCGGTCGGCGAAGGTGATCGCGGCGTTCGGATCGGACGCTGAGTTGCGGTGCAGGGCGGCGAGAAGTTCGGCGAACTGCGCGACATACGCCTCGTCCGGCAAGCCCTCCATGAGCATCTCTTTCCAGTTGCGATGCGGCTCGGGGACCGCTTCCATCGCGAGGACGTGGTTTCGCTCGTCCAGGAAAATCAATCGCGGCACCGATCGTTCCGGCAACCAGCGAACGAGGGCCTCCATGCCGCGGGCTTCCCGTTCGATACGGCGCGGATCGCTGAACCATTCCACGGGGCTGCGCAGTTTTTCCAGCGCCTGCTTGAGAACCCAGGTTTCGCCGTCCGGACGTTGCACGAGGACGGTGCGGTTGGAAATACCTCCGGCCAGAGTACGGGCGTGCGGCCGTTCCCCGGAGGAGATCCTGCCGGAATCCCGCAGGTAGCGGAACAGCTCCTCATGGTTTTCGATGTCGGCGCAAGAAATCGTATTCATGAGTTCATGACAGGTAATTCGCCTTTACCAGCGCGGCTTCCTCCTGGGACCGCATGGCGGCTTCCCAGAGCAGGTGAGAGTTTACCGCCTCCTCGGGAGTCACGCATCCGAAGCGCTCCCCGAGCGTGCCGGCCCATTCGGCGGCGAAAGCGGCGAGCATCTGCTGAAAACAATCCGAAAACCCGAATTCGGTGATTCCCGGCGTGACCACCTTGAAAGGAGGCGTGTTGCCCAGATCCGTTTTCTGCCACCACTGTTCGCCGTCACAGAAGAACCGCCACAACGTTTTGGGTTCCTTCGTGCTGAACCGGTAGCAGGAGTCCACGCCGTATACTTCGAGGTACCAGGTATCCGTTTCCCCGGGCGCGACCCGCTTCATTTCGATGGAAATCGGGACGGAAGTTCCTTCCGCATCGGTAAAAACGCCGTCGATCAACGCGTTCTCCCACGTATCGCACGGAGCCATTCCCCCTTTGCCGTCGGGACGTTCATCGACCACATTTTGCAGCCGTCCGTAGACTTGAGTGGGAGCCCATCCCAACCTCATGGGAATATGTGCGGCGTGCATTCCCAGGTCGTTCATGACCCCGGCGGCCCCGCAGAACTCGACCTGGCGTTTCCAATTGATGGGTTTTTCCGGATTCAGATCGCTGGCATGCAGGAAGCCGCAACGAACCTGCAGCAGCCGCCCGCAGCCTCCGCTCTTGATTGCCTCGACGATTCTTTGAGGTCCGGGCCAGAAAGGGAATTCGGAGGAGATCCGGGCGAAACAACCGTGCTCGCGAATACCGGCCAGAATGCGTTCGGCCGCCGCGCGGTCCACGCCGAAAGGCTTTTCCGCAAGCAGGGCCTTTCCCGCCCGCACCACCTTCCGGTAGATCTCCTCGTGCAGGTGATGGGGGACGGCCACGTAGATGGCGTTCACGAAATCGCAGGCCAGCAGTTCGTCGATGTCGGTCGTCGTTTTCCGGACGGACGGCAGGTTCTGAAACCATTCGAGGGCCGCCGGATTGCAATCGCAGACGGCGGTGAGCTCGGCTTTGACGCCGACATCCACCAGGTTGCACCAACGCGCCAGGGCCGATGCGGCCTCACGGCCCATCAACCCGCCGCCGATTATCCCGAGACGAAGTGTTTTCATGCGTTTGCCCCGCCGTCGTTGCCGGCAAGAAAAGTTTCCATGGCCCGCTCCGCGGAAAAATTCTCGTGGAGCATGGCCATCAGCGCGCGAGTGATACCCTCCGGGTGCGGATGTTGAATGACATTCCGCCCGTACACAATGCCCGCCGCCCCCTGCTCGAGGAGTTCGCCGGTCCTTTGGAGGATTTCCCGGTCGCTGACCTTGCCTCCCCCGCGAACCAGCACCGGCACGCCGCCGGCGGTTTCGATGACCCGGTGATAATCCGCGGTGTCGTCGGTCGGATCGGCCTTGATCACGTCGGCGCCCAGTTCCACCGCCTGGCGCACCAGCCCGAGAATCTTGTTCAAATCGCCGTCGCTCATATAGCCGCCCGCTTCTTCGTTCGGCTTGAAAACGAGGGGTTCGATCATCAAAGGCATTCCATAACGTTCGCACACCGGTTGCAGGCGTGCGATCGACCGGATGCACTGCTCGGTCAGCTCGTCCGCCCCGGGAACGCGCAACAAATTGACCACGACGCAGGCGGCGTCGAGCCGCAGCGCGGTTTCGACCGCGTCATCGACGGCGAAGGCGAAGGAGCTCGTCGGCAGCTTGCGCCCATAACAATTTGCAACATCCGTGCGCATGACAAGAGCAGGTTTCGGACGAACCGGCATTGCCTGAAGCACGCGCGCCATTCCCGGCGTGAGTTGAATCGCATCCGGCGCGGCGGCGACCAGTTTCCCGATCGCTTCGGGAAGGTTTTCAATTCCCCGGTGAAATTCCTGCTCGCCAAAGAAGCCGTGGTCCACGGCGACATCGAAGCAACGTTCGGTTGCGGGATTAAACAGTCGATTCAATCGGTATTTCATGTTAGCTTTGCTTCAAATAGGAATTAGCCTCTTCATCGTTCGGAAAACGCATCTTTTCCCCGTCCCAATCCATCTTCTTTTGCATCCGTTTGGCCACATTGCCCAACAGGGCAACGATGTTTTCCGACTCCATATTCCTCAGGTTCACCAGCCCCATGCCCCCGACCCCGACGGCGGCGATGTTCAGTTTTTCGCCGGCCGAGGGCGACGCCG
>PXDC01000271.1 GCA_003565135.1 Verrucomicrobiota bacterium | reverse complement strand
GTGCGTTTGAAATCACCGGCGACGCCGCCCGCCTGCCGGTGCCGCCCGTGGACGAGATTCTTGATGCTCTACCCGGGCATCCGCGCGTTTTCACTACCCCGGAATCCCTGGAGGATTTTCGGGAACGCCGGCATGCAGGCGGACGCATCGCGTGGGAAAACCTGCGGCGAACGGTCGATGGGTGGCTTAATCTCGAACCCGAGATGCCGGAGCTCGATCCGCTCCCGGACGAACTTCCAGACCATCGCCGGCAGGTGTTCTACCTGAAGGATGGCGAGCCGTATGTCCCGGAAAACTACGCTATCAATCACCTGAACCGAGACGCCCACCGGGCGGGACGGCTCGCTTTTGCCTACCTCATTTCCGGTGATTCCCGTTACGCCGAGGCTGCGCGCCTTTGGGCCGATTTCGTCGCGGATTTCCGGGTCGACTACCACCTGGGCGGGGTCGTCGAGCGCGGTCGCCACGATACCGTGGTCTACGCCTACGAAAACGGACTCAAGGAACTCGCCGTCGCCTATGATCGGATCCACGATCACCTTTCCGCTGAACAGCGCGAACGGATCCTCGGGCACATCGAGTTTCACGGGGAGGCCGCCTACCAGTGGATCCGGGAGGTGATGGAGATCCACCTCGAATACCAGGCCTCGCACGGGCAGCAGTGCATGCATGCGCTTTTGACCACCAGCCTCGCGGTCGCTGGCGACCTGCCGGCCGCCGACGAATGGCTGCGTTACCTGGTGCCGCAATATGTCAATCGCATCGCCTGGATGAGCGACGACGGAGGGTATTTTGAAGGACACTACTACGCGTTCAAATTCCGTATGATTCTCGAGGGCCTGGCCGCGATCCGTTCCGCCACCGGGATAGACATATTTCAGAAACCGGCCATCCGAAACGCCGGCGATTTCTGGCTGTACTGTATGTCCCTCAACTACTGGCATCACCACTGGGGAGACGTATTCAGTTTGCTGAGCCCCTACGGAAGCTCCGCCGACGGCTACATTTCGAACTTCCTGGCGTCCATGGGCGGAAATCCCTACGTGCAGTGGTGGGCGGACACGGTCTTTGCCGATCCTTCGCACATTCCCCTGGAGTATCTGGCCGCGACCGAGCTGAAACCACGGCCCCCGGTCGATATCGCCCAGGCGCGGGCCTTCCCGGACGTCGGGAAAATCGCCGCCTACGACCGTTTGTACGATCACGGGAGCCCTCGCATCTTTTTTCGCAGCAGCAAGTGGGGCGCGCACAGCCACGCCCATTCGGACCAGAATGCCTTTGTGCTCCACGCGGGCGGCGAAATCCTGGCCGCCGATGTCGGGTACTACAGTTACTACGGCGACGAAAATCACCAGGACTGGGCGGTGACGAGTCACACCCACAACACAATCCTCGTAAACGGGGAAGGGCAGGGAAAGACGATCGATTACCCGGGGGAAATCACCGGGTTCTTTCATTCGCCGCGGTACACCCTGTTTTCCGGTGACGCCCGGAAGGCTTACGAAGCCCCGTTGGAAAAGTTTGACCGTTCCGTCCTGTTCATTCGTCCGGATCTGTTTGTTGTCTACGACGAACTGGGTGCGTCCGACCCCGCGGAATTCACCTGGCTTCTAAACGCGTTTTCGGAACCAGAAATCCATGAGGAAAACCGGAAGGTGGTGGTTCCGCAACGCGATATGCGTCTGAGCATCCGACACGTGGCGCCGGAGGAGATGAGGTATCGGAAATTCAACGACCGGCAATACCCGTTGCTTACGCGCTATTGGACCCGCTACACCGAGGCGTTTCCCGAACCGTGGTACCTGCGGATCGTGCCGGACTCGGAGCGCGAAGAGGAGCGCTTCTTGGCGGTGATGCACACCTACGAAGAAAGTGAGGGCGAGCGGGTAAACGGGGCGCGGCGCTTGGAAAGCGAGTCGGCGCTCGGTGTCGCGGTGGCCACGGAGGAGGGACGAGAAATCGTGCTTTTCCGTCGTTTCGGCGACCGAAGCGATATTATCCGGGGAGCGGGTATGTCGAGCGACGGACGTGCGGTGAGCGCCCTGTTCGACGGCACAAAGGTCCGCCGGTGGCTGGTGTGTGGCGGAAGGCGCCTCGATGCGGGTGATCGGACCGTATTTGCGGCGGGGGCACCGGTGGAAGCAGCGGCCGATTTTTCTTTGGCCGGTGCGCGGGGGCAGTTGGTGGTTCGGACGGAAGAGGCTGCCGAAATCCGGGTTCGCCTCGAGGGCGGACGTCCCGATTCGGTATGGGTCGCCCCGCCCGACCGGCCGGCCGAGGCGCGGCAAATGGCTTTCGGCTGGGAAAACGGTTTTATCGAGGCCGAGTCGCCGGCCGGCGAATGGGTCTGGTGGATCGACCCGGCCTTCGAGCTGAACGCGCCGGTCCATGCGCCGGTCCTCGTGGTGACCGACGGCGCAGGTGAAGGCGCGGTTTCGCTTGAGGGAGCGGTCGCCGACGATGGGGACCGGATTCTCTTCGGGCGGCTCGATCCCCGGGAGCCGGGAATCTACCGTATCCGGAGTTCGGATCCGCGGGCGCAGATCCTCGTCCAGGATCATTGGGATTCGGACGTGAGCCGGCGGGGAACCGGCGAAGTAACGGGTGTGCTCCGGGAGGCGACGGAGATTTTTGTGCGTTACCCCGCCGGAATCGAGGCGCCGCAAGTGGAGGCGCAGCTGAGTGAATCGTTTGCCGGTCGTATTGTCAGTCTGCTCCGGAACGGCAACTTCGAGGAGGGCATTCTCGGTTATCCTCCCCGCGGTTGGACTGTTGGGAGAGGAGTAGGGGGCGGAGTGTTCGGGAGCGAGGGTGAACAGGGCTGGCCCGAATGGTATTCTTCCGGTGCCGCGGTAGGCGAGGCTTGCCTGAGGTTTAAACGCCCCCTCAATAAAATTGTAGGCTGGCGCCCCCCCTACGAAGTGCTCGCCCGCGACAGCATGACGCTCAACAGCCAGCCGATGCGCCTTCGCATTCCGGGCACCTATCACCTCCGCTTTCTCGCCCGTGGCGACGCCACTCACGCTCGCGTCGAGGTCGATCCTGCTCGGGGAGCGCGATCGACGGTGCCGCTCAAACCTTCGGAGGAGTGGAGGGAGTATTCGCTCGAGATCGAGTTACCGGCCGGGTCTTGCCAGGTCTCGATCCGTTACGTCGAGGGCGGGGCCGACGACCAGGTTCTTTGGGTTGACGCCATGGAGTTTGGAAGGATCCCTTGATGCCATGAAAACGTATTACGTCGAACAGTTCATCCAAAGACTCGGGGAAAAATCCGAGGTGATCCGCGAGCCGGCCGGGGAGGGCCCCGGTTACTGGGTCGGCGCGCCGGGGCTGTATTTCGACGACATGGAAAGGGCCTGGTACCTGACCTACCGGATCCGGCGACCGCGCGGGGTCGACCCGGATCGGGGCGGCGAGACTCGGATTGCGCGGTCCGGGGACGGACGGACCTTCGAGGATGTGTTTTCCCTGCGCAAGGAGGCGCTCGCCACGCCGTCCATCGAGCGGGCCGCGCTTTTCCGCGGAAATGATGGGCGCTGGCACTGGATGGTCTCCTATGTCGATCCGTCCGACAATCGCTGGTGTATCGCCCGCGCGGCGGCGGGGACGGTGAACGGTCTTCGCGCGGACCGGGTGGAGGTCCTGTTCCGCGCGCGCTCGCTCGGGCTGGAAGGAATCAAGGATCCGTTTGTCTGGCGGGAACGGGACCGGTATTGTCTACTCGCTTCAGTCGCCCTTTCGACCGAATCCACCTCCGAGGCGGCCCATGCCACCGCGGATATTTACAATACCGGGGAATGCGCATCGGCGACGGGTCTGGCGGTGAGCGACGACGGAGAGAATTGGACGTGGAAAGGCGTGGTGTTTCGGCCGGAATCCGCCGGTTGGGACGGGTATTGCCGCCGGATCAACACGGTGGTGCGGGACGGTGACGGTTACCTTGGGTTCTATGACGGGATTCCGGATCACACAGCCAACTACGAAGAAAAAACCGGTTGGGCGCGGAGCGCGGATCTGCGGACCTGGAAATCGTTGACCCCGCAAGGTCCGGGCCTGGCCAGTCCCCACGCCAGCGGGTCCTTGCGGTACTTGACTCTTTGTGCCGACGGCGACAGAACAGTGGCGTGTTTTGAAGTGGCTCGCCCCGATGGCGCGCATGAATTGCGACTGGCAAACCTTGATGATCGATGAGTGAGTGGAGTACCTCGGTGTCCGGAAGGAAGAAAACGATTGCATGTGGAATCGCGACACTCGCCGCGGGTATCGGCCTGATTGGATGTGGCGGTCCGGAATCGGTCCCGGGTCAAACACCGGTTGCGACCATGGAAAACGACGAACCTTTGACGATTAACGAAACTTTCAGCGAAGTCCGTCCGGACGAGGCCGGCGGTCTGATTCATGGCGCCCATGACTGGTGGGTGGAAGGCGGTGAGCGGGTCTGGGTCGAAGACGGTCGGCTCCACGTCAAGGCCGATCCCGAAGACGAGAACGACCCGCGTTATGTCGCGACCGTCTGGTGCCGAACGCCCATCGCGGGAGATGTCCGGATCGAAATGAAGGCGCATGTGATCGATTCCACGGTCGGCGCAAACAATATAAACATATTCTTTTTTTACTCCGACCCCGGGGGCGAGCCGCTTTTTGATACCCGTGAGGATCGCGCCGATGCCGCCTACCGGTATTACCACGATCTCGACGGGTATATTGTCACCTTCCTCAGCGATCGTCAGGAAGAGATGGGTGTGACTGAAGCGGGACATCCCAACGCCCGGTTCCGCCTTAGACGTTGTCCCGGTTTCAACCTGGTCGACGAAAGCTACCATCCCATGGGGGTGTTGGCCGGCCGGACGTACGATTTGACCATTATTCGCCGTGATGGCGTCATCACTTTTCAGGTGGACGGGGAAACCTTTCTTGAGTGGGAAGACGAGGATCCCCTGCGGGAGGGGTTGCTGGGACTTCGTACGTTCCGGACGTATCTCTGGTGGGACGCTATTCGTGTCTACCCGTTGGATTGAGCGCAGGGAAGCGGAGGGCGCCCGGTTGCCGGCGTAGGAGTTGCGGAAGAAACAGCGCGGGCGAGGTCGGTGGCGACCGGTCGTGTTGCGAAGGCGAATAACAAGGGTGCCGCCTGCTTCAGCGGTTTCGCGGCAACGGTCCGGGGCAAAAGGGTTAATTACGGAGTGTTCATCCGTCCGAATCCCGGGGAAGACGCCCACGCGTACCCTTCTGGGCGACCCAGACCCCGGCGATAATCAAAAGGCCCCCGGTGATTGCGGGCAGACCGATCCGTTCGCCCAGAACGACGGCGCCGGCGATGACGGCAACGAGCGGAATCAGGTACGTGACGAGTGTGGTGTTGGTGGCTCCGACACGTTCGATCAAGGTGTAGAATATCAGGAAGGCCGCGCCGGTTCCCAGTGCCCCCAGGGCGAGGACCGATCCCGCCACCACCGGAGTGACGGCCGAGAAGTCGGGAATCGGCT
>PXDC01000207.1 GCA_003565135.1 Verrucomicrobiota bacterium | reverse complement strand
GAGGGCTCCATGGGGGGAACCGTGCGAGGGAAAAAGAAGCTCATCGTCACCAACGCGGAAACCGGCGAGGAAGAGGAACACCTTATCCCTCACGGCAAACAAATCATCGTACAGGTTGGCGACATCGTCCACAAGGGGCAGCACCTGACCGAGGGTTCGGCCGATCCGCACGAGATTCTCGAAGTCCTGGGGCCGACCGCCCTTTACGATTTCCTGATCTCGGAGGTCCAGGAGGTTTACCGCCTGCAGGGTGTGACCATTAACGACAAGCACATCGAGGTCATCATCAGTCAGATGCTGCGCAAGGTCCGGGTTTCGGATCCCGGCGATACGGATTGGTTCTGGGGGGAACAGGTCGACCGCACCGCGTTTATCGACGAGAACCAGCGGATAGTCGAGGCCGGGGGTAAACCGGCCGAAGGGGAGCCGATCCTGCTCGGAATCACCAAGGCGGCCCTGGAAACGGAAAGCTTTATTTCCGCGGCATCATTCCAGGAAACCACCCGGGTGCTGACCGATGCGGCCACCCTGGGCAAGGTCGACGAGCTCAAAGGGTTCAAGGAGAACGTCATCATGGGGAACCTGATTCCAGCCGGAACGGGATTGCCCCGGTACCGCAATCTTCGCGTGACCCTTCCGCTGGGCAGCGAAGTGGCCGGCGAAGCCAAGCCGAGCGAGGCCGGCTGATCGGTTCGCCGGGACGTGAACGGTTTTCGGGTGACCGGGTGCGCCGAAGGGGGGAGATCCCTTTCCGGCGCAACCCGGCGTCCGGTTTCGCCGCCCGCGCTTGACCCGGTCGCCCGCCGGGCTTAGAACGCGGGATCATGCCGGACCAAGACGCGTTCCCCGACCTGCCGAAAATCGTCTACGAAGGGCCGGATTCAAAGAATCCGCTCGCCTTCCGGCACTACAATCCGGAGGAGGAGGTGGAAGGTCGGGCCATGCGGGATCACCTGCGCTTTTCCGTCGTTTACTGGCACACCTTTCGCAACCCGCTGGGGGATCCGTTCGGGGTGGGAACGGCGGTGCGCCCGTGGGATGACGGGTCCGATTCGCTGGAGAACGCCCGGCGCCGGGCCCGGGCCGCGTTCGAGTTCATGGAGAAACTCGGGGTGCCTTTTTACGCTTTCCACGATCGTGATATTGCCCCGGAGGGTGCCGGTCTGGCCGAAACCAACCGGAACCTGGACGCGGTTGTCGACGTGCTGAAAGAGGAGCAGGAACGAACCGGCATTCAATTGCTTTGGGGGACGGCCTGCCTTTTTGTGCATCCCCGCTTCGTGCACGGTGCCGCGACCAGCTGCAATGCCGATGTATTTGCCTATGCCGCCGCCCAGGTAAAAAAGGCGATCGAGGTCACGCATCATTTGGGGGGTGCGGGCTACACTTTCTGGGGCGGCCGGGAGGGGTACACGTCGTTGCTCAACACGAATGCCAAGCGGGAGCTCGACCACCTCGGCCGGTTTCTGCAGATGGCGGTCGACTTCAAGCGCAAGCTCGGTTTCGAGGGGCAGTTTTATATCGAACCGAAACCGAAAGAGCCCACCAAACACCAATACGACTCCGACGCGGCGGCCTGCCTTAATTTTTTGCGCGAGTTCGGGCTTCTCGACCATTTTAAACTCAATATCGAAACCAATCACGCAACCCTGGCGGGCCACACGGTCGAACACGAACTCGAAACCGCCCTGGCCGCCGACGCCCTCGGATCCATCGATGCCAATATGGGCGATCTGCTGCTCGGATGGGATACCGACCAATTTCCGACCGATATTTACCAGGCGGTCCAGGTGATGTTGCGGGTGCTGCAAATGGGCGGATTCACCACCGGCGGCCTCAACTTCGACGCCAAAGTCCGCAGGGAGAGTTTCGAACCGATCGACCTGGCCTATGCGCATATTGCGGGAATGGATACCTTCGCGCGCGGTTTGAAGATCGCCGCCGCCATCCGGAAGGATGGCCGGTTGGAGGCATTCCGGAGGGAACGTTACGCGAGCTGGGATTCCGGGATCGGCTCCCGGATCGAAAACGGAGATGCCGATTTCGATTCCCTGGAGCGATACATGTTGGAAAAAGGTGATGTCGCACCGAACCGAAGCGGCCGCCAGGAGTATCTGGAGAATCTGATCAACCGGTTCCTGTGACCGTCCGCAGATTGTTTCGGCAGACGGGAGCCGGGGGAGCGGGGCGGCGGTTTACCGCGAGGGCGGCACGTCCCGCGGAACCCGATGCTTGCCCTTTTCGGGATGATGTGGAGATTGAGGTTGTTTTATGGCGGTACGCGACAATCGACTTTATTCACGAATACTCCTGGGCGCGTGGGTCCTGGGATGGGCTTTAACCGAAGCCGGAGCGGACGATCCGCCGCCCGGTTCGTATGATGTCATGGACTACGGGCCGGTCATCGGGCATATGGTGCAAACCGAATGGCCCGAGGAAAACCTGGTCCGCAAGGGGTTGGCCATCAGGCTGGAACACGACGCCGCCGTGGTCTTTGACACCGACCTGGTGCGCTTCGCCGCCGCCACGGTCGATGGATGGATCGACATTTCCCGTACCGACCGCACCAGCTACAAGGGATCGCGCACCGCATCGGTGGAGGGACGGCAAATATGGGGAGCGGCCGAAATGGCGGGTTGGGCGAAGGACGGTCGTTTCGACGGTCCGCGGCAGGGCCGTTATGGCAATCTTCCCCGCGATTGGGCTCACTACAAAGGGTTTTACCGGTACGGGGACCGGGTGGTTCTCGAATACACGGCGGGGCGGACGCGGGTGTTGGAGACACCCGCGTCCGTGCATGAGGCCGGGGTCCTCGGCTTTGTCCGCACCCTGCGCGTGGAAGCCTCGGAAACGGAGATGCGGGCGTACCTCGGCGCCGTGCGCGAAGACTGGACGTTGATTCAATCGGAAGGGAACGAACACCTCCTGGGTACCGGGGAAGGTGCCATGGCGGTCGGTCTGGTCGGGGCCCCCGACGGCGCGCGGTTGACGATCGAGGAGGACCGGATCGAATTGCACCTGCCGCCTGCGGATACGGCCAGGACGTTCCGGGTTGCCTTCGGGGAAATGGAAGCGCCGGAGTCGGACACCTTCCGGGATTTTTTCGCCCTGCTGGGACGACGGGAAGTCACGGATATAACCGACATGATCCGCGGAGGACCGGCCCGTTGGGGGGAGGAGATTGTGGTCGAGGGCCGGCTTTCGGAAAAGAAAACCGGATACGTTGTGGACTCGATTCCGCTGCCGGAGGAGAATCCCTGGGGGAGTTGGATGCGTCCGGCGGGGTTTGACTTCTTCGAGTGCGGTACGAGGGCGGCCCTCTCCACCTGGAACGGAGATGTGTGGATTGTTTCCGGCCTCGACGAGTCGTTGCGGAACGTGACCTGGCAACGGTTTGCGTCCGGGATGTACTACGCCATGGGCCTGGTTGTCGTGGATGGGAGTATCTACGTGACCGAACGCGGTCAGCTGACGCGCCTCCACGATCTCAACGGAAACGGGGAAGCGGATTTCTACGAAAACGTGAATAATGACGGTCCCCTCCACCCGCGGGCCCACACCCTGGCCCTGGAGGTCGATTCCCAGGGGTATTTTTATTTCTTTAAGAACGGGAACCGTGTGCCGGGCCATGTTCCCCGGCACGGAGCGCTGATCCGGGTTTCGCCGGACGGCAGTCGGCGCGAGGTATTTGCCGACGGCATCCGGGGGGCGAACTCGCTCGGGATCGGACCCGATGACACCCTTTTTTCGGCCGATCAGCAGGGAAACTTCGTTCCCACGGAACGGATTGACCGCATCCGCCGGGGAGGGTTTTACGGGTACCGGCCGCACGGGGGGGACGACGTGGCATTCGGGGAGTTCGAGCCCCCGGTCTGTTGGGTGCCGCACGGGGTCAATAATTCCTCCGGGGCGATTCATTTCGTGTCCGACGGTCGCTGGGGCCCGCAGAGCGGGCAGTGGATACTCGGTTCCTACGGACGGCAGACCCTGTTCACGATTCTCACCCAGGAGATCGGCGAGGTCATGCAGGGCGGCGTGGTGCGATTCCCGCTCGAATTCGGCTCGGGTTTGATCAGGGCCAGAATCAATCCGGGCGACGGGCAGCTTTATGTGGCGGGACTGCGGGGCTGGGGAACCTCGGCCCGGGGCGACGGCAATTTTGATCGTGTGCGTTACGCCGGCGGAGCGGATTACCTGCCGACCGGTTTTGCGGTCACGCCCGACGGCGTGCGCCTCACTTTTTCGCAACCACTCGACCCCGCTGTGGCCAACGAGCTGGAACGTTACTCGGCCGAGCGTTGGGAGTATATTTATTCCCAGGCCTACGGTTCCCCGGAAATGTCCATTCGTAATCCCGGCCGGGAAGGGCGGGACCCGGTTGCCGTCACCGGTGCCTCCGTTTCCCCCGACGGCAAAACCCTTTTCCTCGAAATTCCTGACATCATGCCGGTTATGCAGCAGAAGGTGGGTTACAACGTTCGCTTTGCCGATGGGCACGAGGAGGAAAACGCCGTTTACCACACCATCCACGTCTTGCGCGAAGGGGAGGAACCGGTACGGCGGGTGCGAACCGAAGCCGTGATGCCGGAAGAGGTCGACGAATGGTTGGCCGCGGATGAAGAAGGGGACCTTCCGGTCTGGTTCGAGGAGGGCCGGAGTGCTTTTGAAACGAACTGCTACACCTGCCACCAGCCGGGCGGAGTGGCCCCGGCGATGCGCGATTCCGATTGGGCCGGTGGCTCGAAGGAGCCGCTGGTCCGAATTGTTCTGCATGGCAAGGAAGGGGAGCAGGGGATCATGACCCCGTTCGGCTGGATGGATGACGGGGAAATCGCCGCTGTCCTGAGTTACATCCGGGTTCGTTGGCACGACGGTGAACTCGTGGAGGAGGCGGACGTGCGCCGGATTCGCGAGGAAACCGGAAACCGGGACGACCTTTGGACCGCGGAAGAATTACGGCGGTTTACGCGGTAGGCGACGTGGCCTTCCGATAAACCCGGCGACCGAGCGCTTCCTTTTTCGCCACGCCGGGGATCGTCCTTCTCCCAGGCCGGAGGCGGCGATTTTCCCGGTAAACGGACACGGGTTTCCGTTCTTCCGCTGCGTGTGGTTTACGGTGAGCGGGCCGTACGATTCGCACCGCGCACCGCGTCGACCGCCTCCGGTCCGAGGCGGTCCTTCAGTTGGGCGAAGTAGAGGCTTTCGGGAGTGACGTGCTGGCCGAAATGCTCCACGTATCCCCAGTCGTGGCCGGTAAAGCGGTGGCTGGGTTCGCCTTTTTCGCCCACGAATCCAATGGCGAGGTTCCAGGCCGTGGGTGGATCCTGGATGAAAAGCTCTCCGCGGGTGTTCCAGAATATCACGTTGACGCCCGCCCATCCGTGGCCGGTGCCATACCACTGCCTGTCTTCGGCCCGGTAGGGGCCCCCTTCCATCCGGTCGTAAAGGGTGCTGACCGACCAGCGGTGGTGCGGACCGGATTTGCCGTGGACGTTGGTGGCCTTCCCTTCGACGAACGCGTTGGGGCCGGCCACGCGGGATCCGACGTGAAAGGAGTG
>PXDC01000106.1 GCA_003565135.1 Verrucomicrobiota bacterium | reverse complement strand
CCCGTATCGGGAAGGCCGTGCTCGACCAGTTGGGCGACGGCGAATTCATTCCCTGCCTCCATTCGGTCGGCGCACCGCTGGAGCCGGGGCAAAAGGATGTTCCGTGGCCGTGCAACAAGGACGAAAAATACATCGTCCATTTTCCGGAGGAACGATCCATCTGGTCGTTCGGCTCGGGCTATGGCGGCAATGCGCTGCTGGGCAAGAAATGCCTCGCCCTGCGTATCGCCTCGGTAATGGCCCGGGACGAAGGCTGGCTGGCCGAGCACATGCTGATCCTCGGCGTCGAGTCTCCCAAGGGGGAGAAGACCTACCTCGCCGCCGCCTTTCCCAGCGCCTGCGGCAAGACAAACTTCGCCATGCTGATCCCGCCGGAGCCGCTCAAGGACTGGAAGATCACCACCATCGGCGACGACATCGCCTGGATCAAACCGGGAAAAGACGGCCGCCTATACGCTATCAACCCCGAATGCGGGTTTTTCGGCGTGGCGCCCGGAACCTCCTGGGATTCCAATCCCAACGCCATGGCGTCGCTGGAGAAGAACTGCATCTTCACCAATGTCGGCCTGACGCCGGACGGCGACGTCTGGTGGGAGGACATGACCGAGGAACCGCCGCCGGAACTGACCGACTGGCGAGGTGAAAAGTGGACCCCCGGTTGCGGGCGCCTGGCGGCGCATCCGAATGCCCGGTTCACCGCTCCCGCCTCCCAGTGTCCCTGCATAGACCCGGACTGGGAGAACCCGAAGGGCGTGCCGATCAGCGGCTTCATCTTCGGCGGGCGCCGTTCCGCCACCGTACCGCTCGTCTCGCAGGCGTTCAACTGGGGACACGGCACCTACCTGGCCGCCACCATGGGGTCGGAGAAAACCGCCGCCGCCGCCGGCAAGGTCGGCGACGTCCGCATCGATCCCATGGCCATGCTCCCCTTCTGCGGGTACCACATGGCCGATTACTTCAACCACTGGCTCAACGTCGGGCGCCACCTGCCCAATCCGCCGCGGATCTTCATGGTCAACTGGTTCCGCAAGGACGGGGAAGGCAGGTTCATCTGGCCGGGATTCGGCGAGAACATGCGGGTGCTCAAATGGATCGTCAACCGCGTGCACGGGAGGGCCTACGCGCTGGAATCGCCGCTCGGGTGGATTCCCCGCTACAAGGACATCGACTGGACCGGTCGCGAAAAATTCACCTTCGACGAATTCGAATCGCTCATGTCCGTCGACCAGGAGTTGTGGATCGAGGAAACCCGCCGCCACGAAGCCTTCTTCCTCCGGCTCTTCGATCGTTTGCCGAAGGAGTTTACGGGCGAACGCGACCTCCTGATCTCCCGCCTCTGGCGCTCGCCCGAGGTCTGGCACCTGGCCAGCGAAGTCCACGAATAAACGGCCTTAAAGCCCGGCCCCGGAAAGAGCGTAAGCCTCGATCCGGGGCCGGGTCCCGCCGGGGCGGCTGCCGGCACCACCCGGCCGGTCGTTCCCGCCGGCCACCCGGGAGGGCGATCCCTACCGTATACGGTCGACAAACCCGGCCTTGCGAAACACCTTGGAGAGCGTCTTGTACGCCCGGGCCTGGGCCACGTCGACGCCTTGTTTCAAGACGCCGTGCATGTAGGCCTTGTCCTCGATGATCCCGCGGTAGCGTTCCTGCACCGGTTCCAGCTCCGCAATCACCGCATCGGCCAGGGCTTTCTTAAAAGTGCCGTAACCGGCGCCGGCAAATTCGTCCTCGATCTTCTCGATCGGGCGTCCGGTCACGGCGCTGAAAATAGTGAGCAGGTTGGAGATACCCGGCTTGTCGTCCGACCGCCGCACCTCCTTGCCCGAGTCGGTGACGGCGCTGAGAATTTTTTTGCGGATTACCTCCGGCGGGTCCAGCAGGAGAACGGCCTCGCCCGGGTTATCCTCGGACTTCGACATTTTTTTCGAGGGATCCTGAAGCGACATAATCCGGCCGCCCGTTTTGCCGATAAACGGCTCGGGCACCTTGAAGGTTTCCGAATACGTCTGGTTGAAGCGCTGCGCGAGATTGCGCGCCAGCTCCAGGTGCTGCTTCTGATCCTCGCCCACCGGAACGCGGTCCGCGTTGTAAAGCAGGATATCGGCCGCCATCAGGACCGGGTAATACAGGAGCCCCGCGTTGACACTGGCCCCCGGCCGGGCCGATTTCTCCTTGAATTGCGTCATCCGGTGCAGGTCCCCCACCGGCGTGAGGCAGCTCAGCACCCAACTCAATTCCGCGTGCCCGGTGACGTGCGACTGCAGGAAAATGTGCGACCGGGCGGGATCGAGGCCGCACGCTATGTACTGGGCCAGGCACTGGTAGGTCCACCGCCGCAAGTCGGCCGGAACGTAACGCACGGTGATCGCGTGCAAGTCGACGATGGGAAAGAAACATTCGTACTCCTCGAGCATCACCGCCCAGTTTTTGATCGCGCCCAGGTAGTTTCCCAGGGTCAGTTCCCCGGACGGTTTGGCGCCGGTCAATATCAACGGTTTCTGTGTCTGGCTCATGGTGGGGACGCGGACGCGCCGTTCCGGGTTCAAATCCCGATGTTCAAAGTTTGAGTTCCCGGATTCAAGGTTTTATGCGCGATTATCTCATCCGGATCGCGAAACCGCGCCGCCGCAGGCCTACTTCGCGGTTTCGTTGTAGCGTTGTTCCCGGATGACGGTAATTTTAATCGTGCTGGGATACTGCAGGTTGTTTTCGATTTCGTGCCGCAGTTCCTTGGCGATCTCGGAAGCGCGCTCGTCGGTCACCTCCGAAGGCTCGACCAGCACCCGGATTTCGCGACCGGCCTGGAGGGCGTACACCTCCCTGACCCCTTCCACCTTTCCCGCGAGCGTTTCGAGACGTTCAAGCCGTTCGATATAGGCGCTCTGGGTCTCGTTGCGCACACCGGGCCGGACCGCCGACAGCGTGTCGGCCACCATGACGATTCCGGCATAGATCGTCTCCGCCTCCACCTCCTCGTGATGCGCCGCCACCGCGTTGACCACAACAGGGTCCTCGCCGTACCGGCGCAGGAAATCGCCCCCCACCGTGGCGTGACTCCCCTCGTACTCGTGATCGATGGCCTTCCCGATGTCGTGGAACAACCCCGCCCGCTTGGCCGGCAGGGGATCGACTCCGAGCTCGGAAGCGAGCATGGAACAGAGGAACGCCACTTCCACCGAGTGGTCCAGCACGTTCTGGGTAAAGGCGTACCGGTATTTTAACTTGCCCAGGAGGTGCAGCACCTCCGCGTGCACACCCCCGAGTTTGAGTTCATCCACCGCCTCGTCCCCGTAACGAACGATGTCCGACTCGATCTCCGACTGAGCCCGGGCCACGTACTCCTCGATGCTGGACGGGTGAATGCGACCGTCCTCGATCAGGTACTCCAGCCCCACCCGCGCCACCTCACGCCGAACCGGATCAAAGGATGAAATCAACACCGTGCCCGGCGACTCGTCGATCATGAGCGTCACCCCGGTCACCGCCTCGAAGCATTTGATATTGCGCCCCTCACGGCCGATAATGCGCCCCTTCATCTCGTCGCCCGGAATCGGCACCAGGGTCGCGGTAATGTCGTGCAGGGGCTGGGTGGACAGGCGCTGCATGGTGGAAACGAGCAGGCGTTTCGCCTCCCGCCGCACCTCTTTCTCCGATTTCTCCAACAGGGAGCGCCGCAGGTGCCGGAGTTCGCCCCGGCACTGGGCGGCCACCTCGTCGCGAAGGGCTTTTTTTACCTCGTCCGCCGACAACCCGGCCGCTTCCTCCATCCGCCGCCGGTACTGCTGGGCGGTTTTGCGCAGGGCCTCCTCCCGCTGGTAAACGCTCTCCTCCCCGGCCTGCAACTTGTTCCGGCGCTCTTCCAACTCCTCCCGCAGCTGCTTGAGACGGCGGCGATCCTTGTCGATCTCCTCGCGGTCCCGCTCCCGTTCAATCTCAAACCGGTCCTGGCGCCGTTCGAGCTCCGACCACTTCTTGTCGATCTTAACCTGCGCTTCGTTGAGAATCTCACGGGAGGAGATCTCCGCTTCCTTCTTGGTGTAAAAAAGCAGCTTTTCGCACTGCTGCCGCGTATTATCCCTCCATCGGTGAGTCAAATACCAAACCAGCAATGCCGAAATCACCGCCGCCAGGAGACTCAGGAATAGCGAAGGCCAAACGGAACTCATAAAATACGGAAATTATCCTGGTAAAACGCTCGAAATGCCGGCCGGGAGGCCAAATGCAACTTGAAAAACACCGGCCACTGCCGTTCAATAACCCCGGGATGTTCCCGGCTCCGCGCCGGAACCCCGGCAGGCCGCGTGCGCCTTCGCTCCACGCGTCAATTTCGGTGTCCGAACACGATTCTGCTATTGTTACGGAAAAAGTATCCGGTAGAATCTGACAAAATCAAATCAATTCTTGTCCATGCGGAGTGATATCTCCGACTCCCTAAGTTGGAAACATTCAGCCTAAAGTCATACTATTTCCAGTTATTCAAAACGGCCACCCGCTACCGTTTTGACCTGATAAATCCCGCCTGCATGCTGATCCTGATGGTGACGGGCGTGTTTTTCATTTACAGCGCCCAGGTCTACACCGGCCTCTCCCAGTTCCGGATGCAGGCGATCTGGATTCCCGTCGGCCTGGTCGCGTACCTCGTCGTCAGCATGATCGACTACCGCAACGTCCTCAAGGGTTCGCACTGGATTTATCTCGCCTCCATCGGGATTCTCCTCCTGTTGTGGACACCGCTCGCCGGGCCGCCCCGCCACGGGGCGGTCCGCTGGCTCGATTTCGGGTTTTTCTCGGTCCAACCCTCGGAGGCGGCCAAACTCGGCTGCCTGGTGATCGCGGCGAGCATTCTCGCCCGCTCAAAGGTCGGAACCATCCGCGAGTCGCTCCTGACCGTGGTTAAAATCGGCGCGGTAATTTCCGTGCCTATGTTGTTGATTTTCATGCAACCGGACCTAGGATCGGCTCTGGTAATCCCGCCCATGGTCCTGTCGCTCCTATACGTTTCCAACTTCCCGAAAGCCTATTTCGCAGCCGTCATCGCCGTTTTTTTACTGGTGGTCTCGCTGGTGGCGGTGGACGTTTACGGCTACGAACGGTTCCTCCGGGAGAACGACCTGTCCCCGACCGCCCACCGGGGACAGTATGAAGAACACTCCCTCCTGCCCCTGCGCGATTACCAGCGCAACCGCATCCTTTCTTTTGTCGCCCCGGAACGCATCGACCCGGTGGGCATCGGCTGGAACGTACGCCAGTCGCTCATTTCCGTGGGGTCGGGCGGCGCCTTCGGCAAGGGCTGGGGACAGGGCACCCAGGCCCAGCTCGGCTACCTTCCGCGCGGCGTCGCGCACAACGATTTTATTTTCTCCGTCCTCGCAGAGGAGAAAGGTTTTTTGGGGAGCGCCCTGGTGGTCGTCGTCTACGGCGTCCTTCTGGGCAACGGAATCCGCATCGCGGGCCTGGCCCGCGACCGTTTTGGCATGCTGCTGGCCCTCGGGGTCACGATCATCTTTTCCGTCCATGTTTTCATTAACATCGGTATGACGATCGGCCTCATGCCCATAACGGGACTTCCGCTCCCCTTCTTGAGTTATGGAGGCTCTTTCATGATCAGTTGCTGTATCCTGCAGGGACTGGTGCAAAGCGTCTATCGATTCAGAAAGGAATATTGATGTCTGAACACGATAAATTGACGCCCCGACAGGCGGCCGATTCCACGGCAACTGTGATGAAGAGCCCAACAAAAACGGGACACATCCAGAACAATGAACGATTCATCGAGCAACCAAAACAATCCGAATGATATTTCCGAGGAGCAGATTAAAGAGCTTCAGGCGCCGCCCCACGAACAACGGGTCAAGCCGATTCCCCGGGACCGGCTCAAACAGGAAGCCAAGGCCCGGTCACAAAAAAAGCCGTTAATCAACAAACTGATCGATAAGCTGAAGCGGGAAAAATCCAGCTTTCGCGAATTGATCATCAACGCCGAGCCGCTCGAAAAGCGGGTCGCCCTCCTGGTCGACGGGATTCTCGAGAAATTCGAGATCGAACGCGTGGGCGAGGACCGCCTGGTGGGGAGCGTATTCAAAGGCCGCATCCAGAATCTCGAAAACGGCCTGAAGGCGGCCTTCGTCGATATCGGAATGCCCAAGAACGCATTCCTTCACTACTGGGACATTCTCCCATCGGCGGCCGACTCCTCCATCGAGGTCGTACGGGTCAACAAGAGCCGCGACGAAAACAAGAGCAAGAAGAAGCAGCTCAATATCAAGGACGTTCCCGCCCACTACCCGGTGGGAACGGAGATCGTGGTCCAGATCACCAAGGGCCCCATCGGAACGAAGGGCCCCCGCACCACCACCAGCATCACCCTGCCCGGCCGCTTCCTGGTGCTGATGCCCTACTGCGATCAATGCGGCATTTCGCGCAAGATCGAGGACCCGAAGGAGCGAAACCGCCTGAAAAAGATCCTGCGCACCCTCACCATCCCGGAAGGGATGGGCGTCATTCTGCGCACCGCCGGCGAGGGCAAGAAACTCCGCTACTTCGTACGCGATCTCCACATCCTCCTGAAGAAATGGGAGGAAATCTGCCAGAAGATGGAAAGCGAGCGAAAGCCGGTCTGCCTCTACCAGGAACCCGACCTGATCGAACGGACGGTGCGCGATTTCCTGACCGAGGAAATCGACCGCGTCATCGTGGACAGTCCCGACGATCACCGGCGGATCGAGGAACTGGTTTCCCAGATATCCTCCCGCTCCAAATCCAAGGTCACCCTTTACAACGCGACCATTCCCATCTTCGAGCGCTACAATATCGAGCGTCAGATCGAACAAACCTTTCAACGCCAGACCACGCTGCCGTCGGGAGGGCAGATCGTCATCGACGAAACCGAGGCTCTGATCGCGATCGACGTCAACACCGGCGCCCACAAAGCCAAGAGCGGTGAGGACAAAAACACCATCTTCCAGGTCAACATGGAAGCCGCCACCGAAATCGCCCGGCAGGTTCGCCTGCGCAACATCGGGGGCCTGATCATTATCGACTTTATCGACATGAAGAGCCGCCGCGACCGCAACCAGGTTTACAGCCAGATGCGCAGCGAGATGGCCAACGACCGGGCCAAAACGCATATTCTGCCCATCTCGCAGCTCGGGATCATGCAAATGACGCGCCAGCGTCAGCAGGAGAGCCATTCGTCGGGCATTTACACCGACTGTCCCTACTGCCGCGGCCGCGGCATCGTGAAATCGGCGCGGACCATGAGTGTCGAGATTCAGCGACGCCTCGCCAGCATCCTGCGGCGTTTCCATGCCGAAAAGGACAAAAGCGGCGCCGGTGACAAGGAACGCGGCCTGCGCATCCTGGTTCATCCCAGTATCCTGGAGCGTCTCCGGAAGGAGGACGAAGAACTGCTCGCCAATCTGCAGCAATTGCACGGGGTCAAACTCGCGTTTCGCCCGGACCCGAGTTTTCACGTCGAGAATTTCAAGATCGTCGACATGGAAACGAACGAGGAATACCTGTAAGCGGACCCATTCCGGTCCGCGTCACTTCCGGAACCCGCAACCATCGAAATCGTGCCTATGAACGCGAACGGAAACAACAACGGCCGAGGTATCTGGGGCTCGCGATTCGCCTTTGTGCTGGCGGCGGCCGGGTCCGCCGTCGGCCTCGGCAACATCTGGGGATTTCCCACCGCCGCCGCCCAGAACGGCGGGGGCGGGTTCGTTCTGATTTACATCCTCTGCATCCTCCTGGTCGGCCTGCCGGTGATGCTCGCCGAGATGGTGATCGGGCGGGCCGGCGAAAAGAATCCGGTCGGTGCGCTCAAACACCTCAAGAAGGGCACTCCCTGGTACCTGGTGGGCGTGCTCGGCGTGGTGACCGGGTTCGTCATCCTGTCCTTTTACACCGTCATTGCCGGGTGGACCGTCTTTTATTTCATCCAGGCGGTCGGCGGCGCGTTGACCGTCCCCGAGGACACCGACAGCGCCACCTACTTCGGCGAGATGTTCCAGTCCATGACCGCCAACCCCGGTTACGAAATTCTTTTTGTGGCGATCTTTATGTTCGCCACCATCGGCATCGTGGCCGCCGGGGTGCAGAAGGGAATCGAGCGGGCGGTCAAGATCATGATGCCCCTGCTCTTCGTCCTCCTGGTATTCCTGATCGGCCGCGCCACCACCCTGGACGGGGCGGGAGCCGGAATCGGGTTCTACCTGTGGCCGGATTTCGAAGCGATCACCCTGAATGTGATCGTGCTGGCCCTGGGCCAGGCGTTCTTTTCCCTGAGCCTGGGTATGGGCGTGATGATCACCTACGGCAGTTACCTGCAAAAGGAGGAATGTCTTCCCTCTTCCGCCGGGTACGTCGTCACCACCGACACACTCATCGCCATTTTCGCCGGCCTTATCGTGTTCCCGGTTATCTTTTTCATGGCGGCGATTCACGGTGCGGATCCCGAAACGCTGATCGATACGAGCGGGCCGGGCCTGGTGTTTGTGGTCTTCCCCCAGATCCTCAGCGAGCTCCCGGGCGGCGCCGGCGCCACCGCTATTTTCGGAGGAGCCTTTTTCCTCCTGCTGGCCATAGCCGCGCTGACCTCGGCCATCAGCCTGCTGGAAGTGGTGACCGCGCATTTTATCGATGACTGGAAGGTCGAGCGGAAGAAGGCGGCCTGGATTCTCGGGGGAATCATTTTTGTCCTGGCCATTCCCTCCGCGCTGAGCATGGGAGCGGTGGGGTGGCTTTCCACCGGCGGGATTTTCGGACTGTCCGTCTTCGACCTCCTCTACACCCTGACCTTTCAGTTTTTCCTGCCGCTGGGCGCACTCGGGCTGGCGCTATTCGTCGGTTGGGCCTGGGGATTGAAGAAAGCCTCGGCCGAGATCCAGACCGGAACGCCCAACTTCCGCCTGGAAAAAGTCTGGCAGGTCATGATCCGCTACATTGCGCCCCTGGCCATTGCGGTTATAATGGTCGCACAAATCATTGACGTCTTCGGCCCCGACGCCGAAGAGGAGGACCAGGCGGATCCGCCGGCCGAAACGGAACCGGCGACCCGCGAAACCGATTGACCGACACTGAACCGTTGCCAGGTTCTGTATTTTTTTTGACTATGAGCACGTCCACCCAACCGGAAAAACACACGTTTCAAGCCGAGGTTCAGCAGCTGCTGGACATCGTCATCAACTCGCTTTACACGGATCGCGAAATCTTCGTTCGCGAGCTGGTCTCCAACGCCTCCGACGCCCTGGAGAAGCTTCGGCATATCCAGCTTACGGAAAAAGAGGTATTCGACGACCGCCTGCCGCTGGAGATTAATATCAGCACCGACGACAAGGCCAACACGATCACCATCCAGGATTTCGGCGTCGGCATGACCCACGACGAGGTGGTGCAGAACCTCGGCACCATCGCCCATTCCGGCTCGAAGGCCTTTCTCCAGGCCCTCAAGGAAAGCGGGGCCAAGGGTGAGAACCTGATCGGCCAGTTCGGGGTCGGCTTCTACAGCGCCTTCATGGCCGCCCGCCGGGTCCGGGTCTACACCCGTTCGTGGAGGAAGGAGGAAACCGGCTGGTGCTGGACCAGCGAAGGGGCCGGCAGCTACGAGCTCGAGGCGGTGGAGGGCCAGCGCCGCGGGTGCAAGATCGTGGTGGAGTTGAAGGATGACTGCAGGGAATTCGCCGGCGCCGACCGCGTGCGGGAGATTCTCCGGCGCTACTCCAGCTTTGTGCAGTTCCCCATCAACCTCAACGGCGACAAGGTAAACACGGTCCAGGCGCTCTGGTTGCGGAACAAAAAGGAAATCACGGACGAGGAATACACCGAATTCTACAAATTCGCCGCCAACGCCTACGACGAGCCGCGCTACCGCCTGCATTTCAGTGCCGACGCCCCCATCGCCATCAACTCCCTCCTCTTTGTCCCCCGGGACAACCCGGAGCGACTCGGTTTCGGGCGGGTCGATCCCGGCGTGGCCCTCTACTGCCGCAAGATCCTCATCGACCATCACCCGAAGGGCCTGCTTCCCGAATGGTTGCGCTTCCTCAAGGGCGTCGTGGACAGCGAGGACCTTCCCCTCAACATTTCCCGGGAGTCCATGCAGGACAGTGCCCTCGTGCAGAAGCTCAACCGGCTTCTGACCAAGCGCTTCCTCAAATTCCTCGAGGAGGAGGCGGACAAGCGGCCGGACGGGTACGCCGAATTCTTCGACCGTTTCGGATTCTTTCTCAAAGAGGGCGCCGCCACCGACTTCACCCACCGCGAACAGTTGACCAAACTGCTTCGCTTTGAATCCAACCTGACGGAGGCGGGCCAGGGAACCCGTCTCAACGACTATATTTCGCGTATGAAGGACGGCCAGGAGGAGATTTACTACCTCTCCGGCCCGAGCCGGGATGCCATCGAACGGGGTCCCTACCTGGAGGCGTTCAAGGCGCGGAATCTCGAAGTGCTCTACCTCTACGAGCCGGTGGACGAATTCGTCATGAACAATCTGCACGAATTCGAAGGGAAAAAGTTCGCCTCCGCCGACCAGGCCGATCTCAAGCTGGGCGACAAACCGGCCACCGCCCAAGGCGAAGCTCTGGCCGAGGACGAGACGCGGGATCTGTGCCGCTGGATGCGCGATGTCCTCGGCGAACGGGTGGCCGACGTCAATCCGGGTGAGCGCCTGGTGGAGAGTCCGGCCCTCGTCCTGAACGCCGACAAGATGATGACCCCCACCATGCGCCGGATGATGCAGGCGATGAACCAGGAGTTCGACGATGCGGTCAAGGTCAACCTCGAGATCAATCCCCGGCACGGCTTGATCCGGAAGATCGCCTCCCTGCGCCGCGCCGACGAAGACCTGGCGAAACTCGTGGCGGAACAGATTTTCGACAATGCCCTCATTTCGGCCGGCTTGCTGGAGGATCCCCGCGGGATTGTGGAACGGGTCTACCGCCTGCTGGAAGCCGCCACAGAAAAGGGAGCGGCCGCCGCCGGTAACGCCGCCGCCCCGCCCCCTCCCTCGTCCGCTGAAACCGGCAAGGAGGGGTGAGACCGAAATCATCCGGACGTCGCCGGTGCGTTTGCGGCCACCGGGCATTTGACGCCCCGCGCCGACCGCTTTACCTTCCCGCACCGCACCACGACACCACCACATGAATCCTTTGAACCGCCATCATCCCGGCCAACGCGCGCGGGGGTCCTCCACGCTCGAGATCGTCACCCTGATTGTCATTTTCGGCCTTCTCGCCGCCGTCGCCTTTCCGATTTTCGAGCGCATGCGGGAAATCCATCGGAACAATCGCTTCGAGCAGGAGATTCGAAGGGTGATCGAAGCGCTGACCGTTTACGCCACCGAAAACGATGGCTACCCGGATTCACCGGGCCCGGGAGTCGCTCCGGAAGGCATGGAGGGATACCTCTCCGGCTTTGACTGGAGCGCCCCCACCCCGTTCGGCGGCGAATGGGAATGGGTGAACAACCGATTCGGCGTTCGCGCCGCTATCGCGGTTCTCGATCCCGACGTGTCCGAGGACCACCTGGAACGCTTTGATACCGCCTACGACAACGGCGATCTCGAGACCGGCCAGTACCGCTTCATTTCGGAAATTCGCTACGCCTACGTTCTCGAAGGCGGGGAGCCCCGCAACCGGGCGGACGGGGAATCGGCGAACCGATAACCCCGAGTCCACCGACGGAGCGCCCTCGCGGGTCCGGGCCCCGGCGAGCAAGGCACTCGCGCATCACCTTGTTTCCTCGTCCGACCGGGCCTCCCCGACGCGGTCGGCCAGAATCTCCACGACCCGGTCGTGCCCGCCGGCAAGATCGGTCATCACCGCCCGCAACCCCGGATTTCGCTTCTCGGCCGCGCGACAAATACCGGCCACATCGCCCTCGGGCCCGGCATGGCGCCCGGGCGACAGAAACAGCAGGGATACCACAACCTCCCCGCGATTGAATCCGGGACGGTCGAGGAGATCCTCCAGCAGGGGCTCGTTGAACCGGTACTGATCCCCGGAGCGCCGCTCCATGGAGGCGGGCGCCACCCGGCTCGCACGTCCCCCCAGGAGCACACTCAATTGCCCGGCGACAAAATTGCGCACCGCGGTCACCTCCGGGACGGGACTGCCGTGGTCGACCACGATCACCGGCGGCTTTTCCCCCGGCGTCCGGCACGCCTCCACACGATCCCGCAGGATTTCAGCCACCCGGAAATCCACGGGCCCCTCCAGGTCCACCAGGGGACGGGCGATCCGGACCCGCAGTTCCGGAAATTTCGCCCGCACCCGGCCCACCCGCTCGGGGATGAATTCCGTGATCGCCCGGCTTGGACCGAAGAAAAACGGGACCAGTAAAAAATCGGTCAAACCGCGGGCCGCCCGCCCCGAAAGGGCCGGTTCGAATACCTCCGCCGGAACGCTATCCAGCTCGGAAGGGGGAACCCGGTCCGAGTGCAGCAACGAAACCGGCTCCACCGCGGTCCCCGTTTTGCCGGCGAGCGCGGAGGCCACCCGGCGAAGGTTCCGGGTCGAATCCGGCCGGAGGGATCCGTTGTCGATCAAAAATACGGTTGTCATGGATTTTGCTTGCGCCACACCCGGGTAACCCGGAATCATCGGATTCATCGCGACCGGGGAGACGCCCAAATAAACTTGCGCCATCCCGTAATCTTTCCAGACTTTTTATCACTACAGAACCCGAAAAATCGTGTCCATGAACTTTGCCACCATCGCCGCCAAAACCACCCTTTCCATTTCCTGCCTGGCCATCCTGTTTCTCTTTTCCGCCTGCCAGGAACGACCGCGCCCGACTCCCGATCAGACAATGATGGGCGATCCCGATTATGAATCGGGTTATTTGACCGATGCGCAACGTGCTGAGCGGGCGGCGGCGAGGGACGACGCGCTGGACGCCCAGGACCGCGGGGACGCCGGTTGGGATGACGATTTTGTGCTCGAGCCGAGGACCGGCCTGGAAGAGCGGGAAGCCTTCGGTGACGGGGAACAGATCCGCGACATGTTCGACTCGGTCTACTTCGAGTTCGACCGCTCCAACATCCGTTCGGGTGAACGGGCGAAAATCGAGGCCGTCGCCGACCACCTCAGGGATAATTCCGATCACAACATCCTGCTCGAGGGTCATTGTGACTGGCGCGGGACGACCGAATACAATCTCGGGCTCGGCGACCGCCGCGCCACCAGCGTGAAGGAGTACCTCCTCAATCTCGGCGTTTCCCGCGACCGTATCGAAGTGCTTTCCATGGGCGACCTGGAAGCCACGGTGGGCGGTACGGAAGCCCAGATGGCCGAAGATCGCCGGGTCGAATTCGTCATCCTCCAGTAAGAACGGTTCCCGACGGGTAAATACGGGCGGTAGCGCTCGGGGAAACCGGCCCCCGGAATTGGCCGGGCCGGACCGGCGCTTACACGATCCCGATTCTCGGAATGGCCGGTAAGGAAATCGGACCCCCGTTTTCCCGCTCCGGTTTTTCCACCGACTCCCGGCAGCGTTCCAGATCCCGGACAAATCCGGCCGTGTCGATTCCGAGGTATTCGGGCACAAACGGCTTCAATTTACCGCACGCCCGGCTGAAATGGGTCATCATCCCCCGGTACCGGCCCTGCTCGAACTGGTGAAACGCCGCGGCCGCCTGGATGAGGCCCTTGAAGAAATACTCGCAATCCCCCGCTTTTCGCCGCCAGACATCTTCCCAGGCCTCGTGGGCCTGCCAGAATCGACCGGCATTGAACAAGTCGACTCCCTGCCGAAAACGAACCCAGTCCTCCTCCTCCATCGACGGCACCTCCGGTGGGATAGAAACGGGTTGGCCGGGTTTGTTGGGGTCCACGGACATTGCCGGGTCAAGCGTCCGGTCTAGGGTTCGGGCTCTTCGATCTCGAACTCACCTTCAAAGTCAAACGCCGGCGGCCCCATCGCCTCCGACATGGCCTTGACCTCACGGTAGGCTCCGGCGATCAACTCCACCGGAATCTCGAATTTTCCGCGGGCGGCATTCGCCCGCAACCACAGTTCACCCCGTGCCGGGGGAAGGTCGGTCGACACGTCGTCGCCCGGGGCCATAAACGCCCGCACGGCACTCAGAAGCGGACCCGAATTGACGATCCACTGCGCCGCCAACCCCGGCTCTTCCCGGAACAGGGTGGCCGCATTGGGTTCGGGCTTTTCACCCGAGTCGATGGCCATCACGGTCGTCAGCAAATCATCGTAGTCGTACGCCATCACCAGGTGGCCGCCGACCTGAACGTAATAGATCACCTGGTCGTACATGTCGGCGTAAAAACGCCGTTCCGCCTCGGAAACGTCGTCGCCTTGCGGCTCCGCCTGCGTGCGGATGGCGTAGACCCGGTGATCGCCGATGGTCTGCTCTTCCCGCACCAGCTCGGTACGGGTGCGCAACCCGCCGGCGGGATCTCCGGAGAATCGCTCCACCAGGGAGTGATTCATCAGGTCCACCGCCGCCTCCAGGGCGGCGCGAAGGCCGTCATCATCGTAACGACTGTCCGCGATCTGGACCATTTTGGGATTCATTCCCTCGAAGCGAAAGAAACCCGCCGTATGCCCGTCGCTGGCCTCCACGTAGGGATGGATCAGGGACCGCAGGGCATCGAATAATTCCCTCGTTTGCTCGCCACCCCCTGTTTCGGCTTTGGCGGAAAAGTAATCCACGTAATCGCTAAGGGCTCCGGGTTGGGTGCGTCCAACAAACAAAAACGGCTGCCCGGCGTCGAACCACTCCGCGATCGCGGTCGACACGGTGTGGTCGGCCGAGAAGAAACGTCCCATGGCCGTATCCTCGGCCGCCTCGACAAATCCGTGCTGGGTAACCGCACCGGCCCCCAGTTCCAGGGAAAATCCGATGGAGGACGCCACTCTGAATTCACCGGCCAGGGTTTTCAGAACCGACCACACCGCCTCTTCGTAATCACCGAGCGCGCCACCGGGAACGCCCGTGCGGAGTTCCTCGCGAATCCGCGCTTCGTTCGCGAGCATGAAGCGGGAGACCTCGGGTCCGTTCAGTCGCACCTCCACGTCATGATCCCGGTCCGCCTCCACCCATGCGATCAGATCCCCCCGGATCTCACCCAAAGCGTCGGCCGTCAGAGGCGCCGCGGTGCCAAAGGTCCATCCCCCGTAATCGGAAAGCGAAAAGCCGTACCCGGGCAGAGAGCGCCGGTAAGGGCTTTCCGCCCCCAATCGTGCCAGGAGGACGGGATGGTAGTCCGCCTCGTACTTGACCATGGCGAGTCCCATATTGCTTCCCGATTCGACGCCCTGCAGCATCGGGTCTCCCAGCATGGCCCCGAGCATGAAGGGCATGGCCTCAACCTGCGGACCCGGCTCGATGCGGCGCGCGATGGCCATAATCCGGTCCGAAAGCTCCTTGATCGAGCCGGTTTTGACCGTAACCATCACCCCGCCGGGGAGCGCCGGTTCGTCGGCGGGGGAGGCACGGGACACATCCGCGACAAGGGCGATAAGGAACACGGCCAGGACAAAAACGGTCGATCGTCGATATTGATGCATGGTAGGAATAAGGAGTAACATCCAGCATAACGATGTTCGCCCATGAGTAAATTTAATTCTTCCCGGCGCCAGCGCGGGACCCATTGACGCATGAACGATCCGTTGAAACGGGAAGTCAAACCGGAGATCCTCGATTCCTTACCGGAGGATCATCCCGAAGCCCTCCACAACCGGCGCGACCTGAGATTGATCAATGTTCTCATGGGTAATTTCCGCTGGTTCCGCCGAACCCTGCCCGGACTGCTGCGGCCGGGCGATACCGGCCTTGAGCTCGGGGCCGGTGACGGCTCGCTCGGAAATCGCCTGCTTCGTTCCGGGACATTGCCCCCCGGAACAAATATCGACGGTCTCGACCTTTGGCGGCGTCCCCCGGATTGGCCCGACTCCTGGGGGTGGCATCGCGAGGATATCCAGGCCTTCAGCGGGTACGATCGCTACTCGTTTGTGCTGGCCAATTTCATACTCCACCAGTTCACCGACGACGAACTCGCCGAAATCGGCGCGCGGCTCCGTCGGAATGCCCGTTTTATCCTCACTTGTGAAACCGCCCGGCGAGCGGTCCACCTGCGGCACTTATGGTTGTTGAAACCGCTCGGCATCAACCGGGTCAGCTGGCACGACGCCCGCATCAGTATTCGCGCGGGATTCATCGGGCACGAGCTCCCCGGGTTGCTCGGGTTGTCCCGCGATTCCTGGCAAATCCGGTGTCACACCACGCAGCTGGGCGCGCACCGCATGATCGCGGTACGCAAATAGACGTCCCCCTGTATCCCGCAGGCACCTTCCGTTTGCCATTCGGTCCGAATTGACCGAAAATAAACCAACCGATGAAACCGATTACCATTATCGGAGGCGGGCTGGCGGGACTGGCTCTCGGGATCGCCCTCCGACGCCACCGGGTACCCGTTACCCTTCGCGAAGCCGGCCACTACCCCCGGCACCGGGTATGCGGAGAATTCCTGTGCGGCGTCTCGGCCCACACGCTCGCCACCCTCGGGGTCGCCGACCTCCTGGAAGGAAGCGCCCACAACCGCTCCACCAGCTGGTATGGAAAAAATCGTTACATATTCCGGGCCGATTTACCCGCCCGCGCTCACGGCATTTCCCGATTCGTTTTGGACCACCGGTTCGCCCGTCGTTTCGAATCCTCCGGGGGAGACCTGCAGCTCGACGACCGGGCGGATTCCGCCGATTTCCAGTGCGAAGGCACCGTCGTGGCCACGGGCAAAACCCATGGGCGTTCCCCGTGGATCGGCCTGAAGGTTCACCTCGGCGGGTTTCCGGGGTTGCGGGAGGACCTGGAAATGCACCTCGGAGACGGCGCCTATGTCGGTGTTTCCCGAATCGAGGGTAACGGGGTCAATCTCTGCGGTCTCTTCCGGCGCCGGCCGGGATTGCGGGCATCGCGGGTGGAACTCCTGTTTCGCTACATCGAGGCTTCCGGCATGACGAAACTCGGAGCGCGGGCGCGAGCCGCAGAGGTTCGGGACGAAAGCTTCGCCGCCACCGCCGGATTCGATTTTCCCCGCGGTTACACGATCACCGCCCCGGGCCTGAAAATCGGCGATGTCGCCGGCATGATCCCTCCCTTCACCGGCAACGGCATGTCCCTCGCCCTCGAGAGCGCGGAAGTCGTCCTGCCCCACCTCCTCGCCTACACCCGCGGACAGATCGACTGGTCCGGGGCGTGCCGCCGCAGCACCCGCGACGCCCGCGAACGGTTCCATTCCCGCCTGCGCGCCGCCAACCTGGTGCACAGCTTTCTCACCTGCAAACGAGGCCGGGATTTTGCCCTGGCCCTGGCATCGGTTCACCTGCTGCCCTTCCGCGCGCTATTCCGCGTTCTTCATTGACCCGGGGTGACGGCTCCGCGCCGCAACCGATTGGCCGACCTTGTCGCCGTGCCGGCACGGCGACAAGGTTTCAGGATGGGTTATTAATTCTCGGACACCTGCACGCGAAGGAACCGCGGGCCCGCACTGACCGGAACCGTGTCGCGAACCGTCTCGGTGGTGCTCGAGCCGGTTCCGGCGAACGGATGGTCCGTACTCACCCAGATATCCGTCCAGGTCACCAGGTCATCCGAGCCCTGCACCCGGTAGACGATATCGTCGGCATTGAGCCGGAAGAACGAGATCTCCTGAAATTCGTCACCCCCGTCCGCGACCCGCTCGGTCGTCGGCATGCTGGCGCTGTTGGGCACCTTCGGGTTTCCGCCGAAAGCGTATTCGAGCAGATTGACCACACCGTCGCCATCGGGATCCGCCGAACGTCCGCTGATGGCCGGATCCTCCAGCTCGGTGGTCGTAAAATAGCTCTCGCCCCAGGCCTCGTAGCCTGGTTCCGGTTCCCCCGGTTCCGCGGGTTCCACCTCCTCCATGCTCACGGTCACGCGCAGAAAACGGGCGTCGTGCGCACCGATGGTCTCGGCGTCGCGGACCGTCTCCAATGCCGTCTGTCCCTCTCCCTGGAAGGGATGATCGGTGCTCACCCAGATATCGGACCACTCGTTCATGTCGTTGGAGGCCTGGACGCGGTAGACCAGGTCGTTGGCATTGAGGCGGAGGAACACGATCTCCAGAAACGCGTCATCACCGTCCTGAACCTGGTCGGCGGCCGGAAGTGTCGCACTGAAGGGAATCTTCGGGTCGCCGCCGAAAGCATACTCCAGGACATTGACCACGCCATCGCCGTCCGGATCCGCTTCCGGTCCGCTGATGGAAGCGTCGCCCTGTTCCGCGGAGGTGAAATTCTCCTGCACCCAGATGTTGTAACCCGATTCCGGCTGGGTGAGTTCCCCGCCGCCGAAAATCCGGGCGATGCGGTTGCGGGAAACCGCGGGGTCGCCGTAGTTCTGGAAACGACCAGCTATCAAAATATTGCCGTCGTCCTGTAAGGCCACCGAGTTAATCCGGTCGTCAGGTCCCGCACCGGGATCAAAACTGTCGTCCAGGGCTCCCCCGGGAAGCAAACGCGCGATCCGGTTGCGGGGCTCGCCGCCCACCTCCGAAAAGTTACCCGCAATGATCACCCGTCCCTCGGCATCCTCGGCCACGGCGTATACAATCCCGTTGGGCGCGGCGGGATTGAACGTGTCATCGCGCTCCCCGTCGGGCAGGATCCGCACCACCCGTGCGCCGGGTGCGGTGTTGCTGCGGTAAGTGGTGAAATTACCCGCCGCGTAGATCCGGTCGTTCCGTCCCGGGGCCAGGGCGTAAACGGGCCCGTTGAAGCCGGTTCCGACACTGAAATCCCCGTCGTTCCCCGCCAGCGTCCCATCCGCGTTCAAGAGCGCGATGCGATTCCGGCCGGTGCCGTTGTACTGGGTGAAATCTCCCGCGATGAGAATCTTTTCTTCGGCACCGCCATTCGATCCGGCCCCCGGCAGAACGGCCCGCACGACCTGGTTCGTCCCGTTGCCCGCGGGATTAAAATCCGCATCGAGCGTACCGTCGGCATTCAGGCGGGCAATCCCGGCAAACGATTCGCCGGCAACCGAAGTGAACCACCCGGCGGCCAGCACCTGTCCGGTGGTCGTTTCGGTCATCGACAACACCTCATCGTTGGGTCCCTCCGTCGCGGTTTCGAAGCCGAACCCGGTGTCGAGGTTTCCATCCGCCTGAACCCGGGCCACACGGAGCCGGTCGTCACCTCCAAAGCGGGAAAAGTTTCCTCCCAGGAGGAGGCGGCCCTCGCTGTCTACCTGAACCGCGTCCACCACGTTGTTGGCCCCGACGCCGACATCGAAGCTTTCGTCGAAGGCTCCGTCATCCAGCAGGCGCGCAACCCCGGGACTCGAGGTGCCGTTCACGGACGAGAACCATCCCCCGAGGAGCACCCGCCCCTCCGGATCCAGCGTCACCGTCATCACTTCCTCATTGGCCCCGTTGCCCGGGTCAAAACTCTCGTCGAGACTTCCCGGGGTATCGGCCGAGGCGATATGAGCGAAAAGGACAGCGCCGGCAAGCAGGGCACCGCCACAAACGGGCAGAGGTTTAAGGGCCATAGAGTCTGTATTATTTTTTTGTTTTTTTTAACCAATGAACGGCATCAACGCCACGACGTGACAATATTCTCCCGTACCTGTTGCGGGGAATTCCCTTCCTTACCGGCCGAGTAGATCACCACTCCGGCACGGACCACCTGTTCGCTTTGCCCCGGGTCCAGCGGCGTCGCGGTGGGCGTGGAACTGTCGTCGAACCCCGGACGAACCGCGTAGGTGGCCTCGTCGCGCAAGGTAATACGCCCGTCGCGATCCGCGTCGATCACGACAACAATGTCCGTGTTCCCGAAGGCATCGACAAAAAACAAATTCCCCGGGGACTGCCCGCCCTGGGGATTCCGCAGCTCGTAGTCCGTTTCCGAAAAACTGTAGAACTCGATTCCCCTCCGGTTGGGATGATTCTGGTACCGAAATCCCGCGTCGCGAAAACTGTCACCGTCAAACTGGCGCCCGGTGAGAAATTCGATGAAATTGCGCCGGATATCCGCGTTATCGTTTATCCGGATCACGTAATTGTCGTCATGGGTTTCACCGGATTGCCAGTCACTCGGCTGCGCGCGGAAATCGGGCCAGTAGCCGTATTCCTGCTGGAAGCTCTCGATGGCCGTGATCCACTGGCTGAACTGGGCTTGGGTCCGGCTGTTGTTGGCGCTTTGCCGAACCTTGCTCATGGTGGGGATCAGGATCGCGGCGAGCACCCCGATCACCGCGATCACCGTAAGCAATTCGATCAGGGTGAACCCCCTGCGGCGCAGCGCACCGCCACCTGTTTCCTCCGCTGCACTCATTCGTTTTATTGGCTTTAAAGCATTCATGGCTGATTCCTTGTTTTCGACCCGCGGCCGCCCCGGGTGCCGGTCAGTTTTCGAAGTAAATATTGTCACTGTTGTCCCTGTGGTCCGGCACGATCCCGTCGTTCCCCGGAGGTTCGTCATCCCCGCTCGGTCCCGCCGAATAAAGGACAAACCCGCGCCGCCCCCAATTGTCCGGATTGCCGGCGTCTTTGTAATAATAACGGTACGGATTGTCCCACGGGTCGACAAAACGGTTTTCGAGCCTCTGCGGCGCGTCCCGATCCGGCAGACGGCTGGGAACGTCTTCGTCAAACTGAACCGTCAGCCGGGAGAATTCGACAAAGGTCCGCCCGAGTCGCTGCGTCCCGCCGTCATCGGTGATAAAATCCCCCTGCGGCCCGATGGTGCCGGCGAGGGCGTTAAAAAGCACCTCGCCGTTGTCGTTGAATCCGGAAAGATTCGACCACGGGTAATCCCCGTACTGGCCCTGGTACTGCTCCAGGGCCTGCGCCAGGGCCCGCAATTCACTCTCCGCCCGGGAGATTCTCCCGCGCTCGGTGGTGCCGGACAACAGCCCGAAGGTGATGCCGGCCAGGGCGACGATTATCCCCAGGACCACCAACAACTCAATGATGGTAAACGCCTTGCGCGGCGATCGGTATGATTCAGGTGTAAACATCAATAGCTGCTGTGGTTGGCTTCAGTCGAAAAATCTTATCACTTGGAGGATGCCCGCTGCGCCCCCGGGACCACGGAAGCTTTCCTGCAACACCGGGGACAAGCTGAGCAAAGAATACGGTCAAAGTCTAGTCCTAATCGAACCCGGGCAAACCCGGAAGTGCCGGCCCGCCCGGCGGTAACGCACGGGGGCTCGGGGCCGGGATCCCGCAAGGCCCTATCGATACCCCCGCGGTCCTTCGCCACGAGCTATCCGGCGCCGGTTCGCGGTCCGCCCACCTCACTCGTCGTCCCCGGTCTTCGCGAGCTTGGCCACCACGTTGAAATCCTCCAGCGTGGTGACATCCCCGTACCGGTCGCCGCCACTCGCCACTTCCTTGAGGATCCGGCGCATGATTTTCCCGCTGCGGGTTTTGGGAAGCCCCTCGGTAAAGCGAATCTCGTCCGGTCGCGCGATCGGTCCGATCTCCTTGCCCACGTGTTCGCGGAGCGTCTTTTTCAGGCTGTCGCTTCCGTTTTTGCCCGCCTTGAGGGTAACGAAGGCGACCACGCTGCTGCCCTTGATATCGTCCGGTTTCCCCACGATCGCGGCCTCGGCCACATCCGGATGACTGACCAGGGCGCTTTCCAGCTCCGCGGTTCCCAGGCGGTGACCCGAAACATTGAGCACGTCGTCGATCCGGCCGACGATCCAGAAATAACCGTCCTGGTCCTGCCGGCAGCCGTCCCCGCAGAAATAGATTCCGGGAAACTGGCTCCAGTACTGCTCCTTGAAACGTTTGTCATCCCCCCAAAGGGTGCGCAGCATGGAGGGCCAGGGCTTTTTTATAACCAGCTTGCCCCCGCTGTTTTTCGGCACCTTTTTGCCGCTGTCGTTCACCACTTCCGGCTCGACGCCGAAAAACGGCAGGGTGCCCGATCCCGGT
>PXDC01000140.1 GCA_003565135.1 Verrucomicrobiota bacterium | reverse complement strand
TACACCCGCATGCCCGCGCGCCTGCACGATGTCGCCATCGGCGGAAACAGCAGCATACCCTCGCCCCTCCTGCACCACGGGTATTTTGTCCCCTACAGCCAGGGCGCCCGCCACGCCCTCGCCTACGCCTCCTGGTTCATGTCGGACGGCGAACGGGGCGAGAGGCCGCCCGAACCCATGCGGCGCGCCATGGACCTCTACCGCGAGGTCATGCTCACGGCCGATCCCGGGGAACAGGTCCGGCTGGGTCGCGAAATCCAGCGGATCAATACCGAGAACCTCTGGTTTATCGGACTGGTGGGCGACCTTCCCGGCTTGACCTTGGTGAAGAATTCATTCCGAAATGTACCGGACCACGCCGTCATCCTGGGAAACGCCGGCATCACCGCACCCGAGTGTTACTCCATCGAGGAAAACTAGTCACACATGTTTGCCCTGATCGTCCATCGCATCTTCTGGCTTGTCCCCACCCTGCTGGTCATATCCATTATTTCCTTCACCATCATCCAGTTGCCCCCGGGGGACTACCTCACCTCGTACATCGCGGCGCTGGAGGAAACCGGCCAGACGGTGGACTACGAGCGGGTGGAGGCGCTCCGCCAGCGCTACCACCTCGACCGGCCCATGTCGGTGCAGTACCTGCACTGGATGGGCGGCGTCGTCCGCGGCGACCTCGGCATGTCCTTCGAGTGGAACCGCCCGGTGCGGGCCCTGATCGGCGAGCGGCTCATGCTGACCATGATCATCTCGATCAGCACGCTCCTGTTCACCTGGGCCCTGGCCATACCCATCGGCATTTACTCGGCCGTGCGCCAGTATTCGGTCGGTGACTACGCCTTCACCTTTGTCGGTTTTATCGGGCTGGCCACGCCCAACTTCCTGCTGGCGCTGATTTTCATGTACGTCGGCTTCACCTTTTTCGATGTCAGTCCTGGGGGCCTGTTTTCCGAAGCGTACGAGGACGCGCCCTGGTCGCTGGCCAAGTTCGGCGATCTGATGACGCATATCTGGATTCCGGTCATCGTCATCGGCACCGCCGGCACCGCCGGCCTGATTCGCGTCATGCGCGGCAACCTGCTGGACGAACTGCAGAAGCAGTACGTCATCACCGCCCGCGCCAAGGGCCTGCCCTACTGGCGCCTTCTTTTCAAGTACCCGGTCCGCGTCGCGCTCAACCCGCTCATCAGCACCATCGGCTGGCTGCTTCCCACCATCATCGGCGGAGAGATCATCGTATCCGTCGTCCTGGGGCTGCCCACCACCGGACCGCTGCTGCTCAACGCCCTCATGAACCAGGACATGTTCCTGGCCGGCAGCATGGTCATGGTCCTGGCGCTGTTGACCGTGATCGGAACCCTGATTTCCGACATTCTGCTGATGTGGCTCGATCCGAGGATCCGTTATGAGAAAAAATAAACCGCACTCCTTCCGGAATCCGCAAACCCTTCTCCCGACTTCCCGTGGCTGACGAAAACGCACAACCCGACCCGCAAGATCCGGAGAGCGTCGTCTCGCCGGACGCCCCGCCCGATGTCCTGACCGCTTCCCAGTGGAAGCTGATGTGGTGGAAATTCCGCAAGCACAAGCTGGCGGTGTGGGCCGGCTTCCTCCTCTTGATCCTGTACTTCGTGGCTGCCTTCTGCGAATTCCTCGCCCCCTACCCGCTGGACTACCGCGATGTCGACTACGCCTACGCCCCGCCGCAGCCGGTCCGTTTTATTTCCGAGGACGGCCTTCACCTGCGCCCCTTTGTCTACGCCATCGAAGGCGAACGCCACCCGGAGACCCGCCGCAAACTCTACACCGAGCTGACCGACGAGCGCCTGACCATCCGGTTTTTCGTGCGGGGCGAGTCCTACCGGTTCTGGGGCCTGTTCGAAACCGACCTGCACCTCTTCGGGGTCGGGGAGGGCGGCACGGTGCACCTGCTGGGGACCGATTCGCTCGGCCGCGACCTGTTCTCGCGCATCCTCTACGGGGCCCGCATCTCGCTCACCATCGGTCTTGTCGGCGTGGCCATGAGCTTTGTGCTGGGCCTGGCCATCGGGGCCATATCGGGATTCTACGGGGGATGGATCGACAACCTGATCCAGCGTTTCATCGAAATCATCCAGTCGTTCCCCTCCATCCCGCTCTGGATGGCCCTGGCGGCGGCGCTTCCCGACACCTGGTCCCCCCTCCAGATCTATTTCGGCATAACGGTGGTCCTGTCACTCATCGGCTGGACCGGCCTGGCCCGCCAGGTGCGCGGCAAGATTCTTTCCCTGCGGGAGGAGGACTTCACCACCGCCGCGGTGCTCGGCGGCACCGGCCAATGGCGCATCATGTGGCGCCACCTGCTGCCTTCGTTCATGAGCCACATCATCGTCAGCATCACCCTCGCGGTCCCGACCATGATTCTGGCGGAGACGGCCCTGAGCTTTCTCGGCCTGGGTCTGCAGCCCCCGGTGACGAGCTGGGGCGTCCTCCTGACCGAAGCGCAGAACGTCCAGGCCGTCGCCGCCCAGCCCTGGCTCCTCACCCCGGTGTTTTTTGTCATCATCGCGGTCCTCGCCTTCAACTTCCTCGGCGACGGCCTGCGCGACGCGGCCGATCCCTATTCGAAGTAACCGTTTCCTTTTTCCGATGCCCGAGACTGAAAAACAGAAGCCGAACGGCGAGCCCCTGCTCGCCATCGACAACCTGAAGACCCACTTCTTCCTCGACGAGGGCACCGTGCGCGCGGTGGACGGCGTCACCCTCACCATTCCCCGGGGAAAGACCGTCGGCATCGTGGGCGAAAGCGGCTGCGGCAAAAGCATCACCGCCTTTTCCGTGCTGCGCCTGATTTCCCATCCGGGAAAAATCGTGGAGGGAAGCGTCGTCCTCAACACCGACGGCCGTCCCCGGGTGCTGACCGACATGGCGGAAGACGGTCGCGAGATCCGCGACATCCGCGGCAACCAGATCGCCATGATTTTCCAGGAGCCCATGACTTCGTTCAGCCCGGTCCACACCGTCGGCAACCAGATCGCCGAAGTGTTCCGGCTTCACCGGGGCATGGGAGGCAAAGAGGCGCGCCGGGAAACGGTCAAGATCATGGAGCGCGTCGGCATTCCCGACGCCGCCCGGCGCTTCGACCAGTACCCCTTCGAGATGAGCGGCGGTCTCCGCCAGCGGTCCATGATCGCCATGGGCCTCGCCTGCCGGCCGGCCCTCCTGATCGCGGACGAGCCGACCACCGCACTCGACGTCACCATCCAGGCCCAGATCCTCGAATTGATGCGCGAGCTCCAGGACGAATTGCACATGTCGATCCTCCTCATCACCCACGACCTCGGCGTGGTCGCGGAAATGGCCGACGAGGTGGGGGTCATGTACATGGGCCGGATCGTGGAATACGCCGGCGTTCACGAGATCTTCGAAAACCCGCAGCACCCCTACACCCGGGCCCTGATGGAATCCATTCCGGGGCGCGCCGCCGACCGCAAGACCGCCCTCAAGACGATCCGGGGTTCGGTGCCCGACCCCTTTTCCTCCATCACCGGCTGCCCGTTCCACCCCCGTTGCGACGAGGCCGTCGCCGGCAAATGCGACGCCGGCGAGCGCCCCCCGCTGCTGGAAACCCGGCCCGGGCACCGCAACGCCTGCCTGATCCGCCACGAGGAGGTGTGCCGTGATTAAGGAAACAACCGAACCGGCAAACGGCGCGCCCCGGCCGCTCCTCAAGGTGCGGAACCTGAAAACCCATTTCCCCATCGTCAAGGGTTTCCTCAAACGGGTGGTGGGTCACGTCAAAGCGGTGGACGGCGTGAGTTTCGACATCCACGACGGGGAGTGCCTCGGGCTCGTGGGCGAGAGCGGATCCGGCAAAACCACCGTCGGCCGCACCATCCTGCGGGCAATCAACCCGACGGCCGGCAACGTCGAGTTCCGGGTCGACGACGGGTACGTCGACGTGGCCAAGGTCGAGGCGGAGAAATTGAAGGACCTTCGCCGGCGGATGCAGATGATTTTCCAGGACCCGTATTCCTCCCTCAACCCGCGCATGAGCGTCATGGATCTCATCGGCGAACCGCTCCTGGCGCACGGCATGCGGAGCCGACGGGAGCGGGAAACCCGCGTGCGCGAACTCCTCGTGCAGGTCGGCCTCAAACCCCAACACCTCAACCGCTACCCCCACGCCTTCAGCGGCGGCCAGCGCCAGCGAATCGGTATCGCCCGCGCCCTGGCCCTCAACCCGCGTCTGATCGTGGCCGACGAGGCCGTTTCGGCCCTGGACGTCTCCGTTCAGGCGCAGGTGCTCAATCTCCTCCAGGACCTCCAGAAGCAGTTCGGGCTCACCTACCTCTTCATCGCCCACGATCTGAGCGTGGTCCGCCACATCTGCGATCGCGTCGCCGTCATGTACCTCGGCCGGATCGTCGAACTCGCCGAGGTCGACCGCCTCTTCGACTCTCCCAAACACCCGTACACCGAAGCGCTCCTCTCCTCCATCCCGGTCCCCGATCCCAAAAACAAGAGTCAGCGCAAACTCCTCTCCGGCGAAACGGCCGATCCCTCGAATCCGCCGCCGGGATGCTCCTTCCACCCGCGCTGCCCTTACGCGGAAAAAAAATGCCGCACCGAGGAGCCGGTCCTCCGCGAGGTCGAACCCGGCCATTTCGTCAGTTGCCACCTCTCCGAGCAGCTCAGCCTCGAAGGCATGCGGCGGTAAGGCGCGGTGATGAGTGATTCGTGATTCGCAACGAATCTCCCGGGGGGTAAACCCGGGCGCTACATCCCGGCCCCTATTCGGCCGCGCGGCGGAGGCGGTCGTTGATGGCGCGTCCCAGGCCGGTGTCGGGGGCGGGTTCAGCGTGAATTTCGGCAAAACCACCCCGATCGATTTCCCTGAGGCGGGCGAAGAGGTGGGCCGCGGCGTCGTCGAGGTTTCCGGAGTCGGTGAGCCAGAATACGTTGCCGTATTCGGCGACGGGTGGGTCGGGCTTGCGAAAGAAAAGGAAGGCGTGTTGTCCGGTTGCGGCGTCGGGGGGGATTTCCAGGGGCGCGGGGTGGAGAACGAGCGGGGTCCGCGGGCTGTAGTGACGGGGAAACTGTCCGGGAGCGGTGGCCGCGACGCGTTCGTGGTCACCGGGACACGCGACCGGAAGGCCGAGTGTGCGCTCGATCTCCTCGACGGGCACGGCGCCCGGACGCAGGAGGAGGGGCCGGGCGGGATCGCGGATGTCGATAATGGTGGACTCGATGCCGACGCGGCAGGGGCCGCCGTCGAGGATGTGGGCTATCCGGGTGCCGAGTCCGTCCTCCACGTGTTCGGCGGTGGTGGGACTGATTCCGGAGAAAGGGTTCGCGCTGGGGGCGGCGAGCGGGCCGCCGAATTCGTGCAGGAGGGCCTGGAAGGTGGGGTGGGCGGGCATGCGCACGGCGACGGAGCTGAGGCCGGCCGTGACGATGTCGGGAATGGCGGCGGTTTTTTCCAGGACCACGGTCAGGGGCCCGGGCCAGAAGGCGGTGCGCAGTCGGTCCAGGAGGGCGGTGGGGCGAACGATTTCGGCGGGATTGTAATCGGCCGGGAGGTGCACGATGAGCGGGTCGTCGGCGGGCCGCCCCTTGAC
>PXDC01000011.1 GCA_003565135.1 Verrucomicrobiota bacterium | reverse complement strand
CGCGTCGAGTTGACCGAAGAGGCTCTCCGGGCCGATCAAGGCCGCGATCCCGTGCTCCTCCAGCATTGCGGTCACGGTTTTTCCGTTGACCGTTCCCCGGATGATCTCGTCGGGACGGCGGGACTGCCCGTGAAGATCGATCAGGAGGCCGCCGCCAAATTCGTCGCGCACCGCGTCGACGGCATCACGCAGGGCCCGATGGTAGGCGTTGTAATGCCCTTCGGATACGGAGCAGGCAAAAGCCTCCTCGAAACGGAATCCGGGGCCGCGGTTCGCATCGACATACCTGCGGCTGAACTGGGCAATGGCGAAGTACGGCATGCCCTCCAGGCGTTCGGTCAGAAACTGAGCCGTCAGCATCGCCACTTCCGCCGTGTGCACATCCCTGACCATGACCCCTTCGGTCCTCCGCTCACCCCCGGGAATACTCAGGGTGCCGCCATGCGGCGCCGAGAGGACCACCGGGATCGTTCCCCGTTGCACACTGACCAGCGGCCTTTCCGGCGAAGGGGTTTCCGAACCCGCGTCCGGCGCGGCGGCAAAAGCCAACACGGCCACCCAGACAATACCTGCTCTTACGTTTTTCATAATTTCAAGATCTCCTCCCAGACATCGTCGTCCACCGGTATCCCCGTTTTCCGGCGCTCGTTCCAGGTGGCGTGACTCCCCTCCCCGGGATACCGGCCTTTGCCGTCGCTTTTCACCAGACCGGCCGCGGCCGCCAACACGTGTTCGCGGTGGGCCGAATCCATGGCGAAGGCAACGAACACCTGACTCACGCCTTTCTCCCCCGGTCCCGCCAGCTCCGCCACACAGGCGCCGCCGCTCAGCGAGGCGGCCAGGACATCGAGAACAAACGAAAGCGCCGTTCCTTTCCAGTAACCGGCCGGCAGCAACCGGCCCGACCGGAGGATCGCGGCCGCATCGGTGGTCGCGCGGCCCGCGGCGTCGCAGCCACCCGGCACCGGCAACGGCTCCCCCCGTTTGGCGTGCTCGTTCAACCTCCCGTAGGAAAACTGGCTCATGGCGATATCCGTCACCACCGGCGCCGGATCTCCCGGCAGCGCCATGACGATCGGGTTGTTGCCGAGGGTGGGCCGACTCCCCCCGTGGGCGGGCATGTTCGGTATGGTATTGGTCCAGCAGATGAAGCCGAACCCCCGGCCCGCCGCCCGGGCGCCGTACCAGCCCGGGCGCGCCCAGTGATTGGTGTTGCGCACCGCCACCGCCCCGACACCGGAAGCCCCGGCGAGCTCGACGGCGCGGTCGGTCGCCCGGCACGCCGTTACCGGCCCCGGCGCGTGCCGTCCATCCCAGCGCTCCAGGGCACCCAGCGACGCCTCGCACACCGGCTCCGCCTCCCGGTCCACCGCCCCGCGCTCCGTTCGTTTGACCAGCCCGGGAAACCAGTGCACCCCGTGACTGGCCACCCCGGCGCAGGAATTGTCCGTACACAGCGTCGCGATCAGGTCGGCATCGGGCTCGCGGAAGCCCCGTTGCCGCAGAATGCGCCGCAACGTGTCGCGGATAGTATCATAGTCGAGAACCGGCATGGTCGACCGTTACAGGGAACGCCGTTGTTTCGTCCGGGTCAATCCGGGAAACGGAAAAACCGGTCGCCAACCCGCCGCCCATGAAAATCCACCATCCCGCGGAACCATCGCCGAAATTTCCCAACACCGGGCTTGCCCTTGAGGCCGGTTGCCGGGAAAACGGGGGTCTTATGAAATTCATGCTCCACCTGGTACTGGCGGCGGGTCTGCTGGCCGGACTCCCCCTGAGCGCCGGGGAGATCCCCATGGAAACGCGCTCGGTGTGGGTCGACAAGCGACAGCTCCTGCGCGGGGAGGCGTTCATCGACGATCTGTTCGAGCGACTGGCCGAGGCGAACTTCAACGCCGTCAACCTGTGCGCGCTCTTCCAGGGCTACGTCATTTACCCGGACAGCGAACACCTCGAACAACACCCGGACTACCGCGACCGCGATTACCTCAAAATGGCCATCGACCTGGCGGATAAACACGGCCTCCGCACGTACGCCTGGATGGAGTTCGGCTTTTACGGTTACTACGCCCCCGACATTACGGAAGCGGCCTCCCTCGGACCCATTTTCGACCGCCACCCGGAGTGGCTCTCCATCAGCCGCAGCGGCGACTACTTCATCCGGAACCCGGATTGGGGCGATTTTCTGCCGATTTCTCCGGTCGCCCGCGGCGCCCAGGAATTTCTCACCGATATCCACGTCGAAATCATCGAACGGTACCCGTTCGACGGCATCGATCTCGACCGGATCCGTTTCGGCAGCCCCGAATTCTGCTTCAGCGATACCGCGCGGATTCTCTTCCTGCGGGACACCGGCATCGATCTGCGGGAGGTAGGTGCGGGCACCCGGGAAGACGCCGTGTTCACCGCATGGAAAAAAGCCCAGCTCAACCTTTTCATGGAACGCTTCAGTACCCGCCTGCGGGAAGCGCGTCCCGACATCGTCATCACCAGCGCCGTCGCCGCGCCGGGTACCCGGGACAATTTCGCCCAGGACTGGCCGACCTGGGCCGAATACGGATGGGTCGACGGGCTGAGCCCGATGCTGTACGCACGGGATATCCGGGAACCGGCCCGCCGGTCGCGCGACCTGGTTCCGGACGATTTTCCCCTCCTCTACGGAGTCGACTGCGGCGTCAATTCCCCGGAACAGGTGGTCGAACAAGTCGAACAACTCCGGGAAATCGGGGCGCGGGGCTTCGTATTCTGGTTCGCCGGTACGATCGATGACGATCTTCCCGTCCTCAAAGAGACGGTATTCGCCGAACCGGCCCGGGACTGGTCCCGGCAACAGACTCCGGGACCGCGTTACGCTCCCCCGGACTGGGACGAGGTCCGGGAACGCGCCCGGCCGGCCGCCGACGCCCCGCCGGCCGGCACCCGGGAACCCGGGCAACCGGATTCCTGAGCGGCCCGGAAACCCGTCTCCTCCGCCCCGGGAGGAAAAAAATTAAAAAAAACAAAAAAATCGTCTCTTTGGACTGGAACTTTTCCGAAACCGTGGTTTCTTAACGTATCAAGCAGGTTAAGAATTTTCTCCGCATAGCGGAGGTTTGGGGTAACTAAGAAAGCAAAGGGCAGTCGGTTTAGGGGTAGGCCGACTGCCCATTTCTTTTCCGGATTCAGGCATTCTCATTGCAGAATCCGGATTTGTCGGGTTAAGTCCGGCTGAGCTACGGTTGCCTTCAGCGCACAACCTCCTGTCGGACTCCTGGAAAATGCCCGCCGATCTGAACCTCCTGCACAACCTCTGCCGCCTCCGTTCCACCCTGGAGGCCTTTGCCGTCGACCGATGGAGAGAGAGCCCGGCCCGCGCCGATTTCATGAAAACCATGGAGAGCCGGCTGGCCGACCTTCGGCAAAGGGCCGTCAAGAGCGATTACCCGGGATTTCACGATGTCGACACGCGGTTCCACCGGGAACTCGTCGCTTCCTGCAACCTCCCCTCGCTCCTGAAAAGCTGGGAAATGGTCGTGGCCGATCTCGACGAATGGATCCTCCACGTGCAACAGGTCTACTGGCCCAGCCTGATGTCCCTTTACCGCGAGCACGAACTGCTCCTGGCCGCCTGGAACTCACCCGACCCGTGGGTGGCGGAACAAGCGACCCACCAACACCTGGAAGCCGGATGGTACCGGATTGCGGCCACCCGGGAGGAACTCCGGCCGGAAATCGATCCGGTGGATCGGGCGGCCTCATTTATCTCCACTCATTTTGCCAGCCAGTTGGACGTCGGGTGGATTGCCCGACAGGTCAGTTTTGTCAGCGCAAGCCACTTAACCCGCCTCTTCCGGAAAAAACAGGGTATCTCCCCCTACGCCTTCCTGCGGCAGGTTCGCCTCGAACGCGCCGCGGAACTGGTCCAGGCCTCCCCCGAGGAAATATCGACCATCGCTCACCGGGTCGGCTATAAGAACGTTTCCCATTTCGTGCGGGACTTTCGTACCCGATTCAACATGACCCCCCTTACCTATCGCCGCCAGGCGCGCAAGTGAGCCCTGGGTGCGCCGGTCGCCCCGCCACCGGGTGCCGCCCGAACCGGATATTCGATTTCGATCATTCCCCTGTGCGTTCCCAAGCAAACCGGCCGCGTTACGGCGAAGACGGTTGCAATCCAGGCCGCCGTGCGGAAACTGGTTGAGGAATCCACCGCGTTACCGATGTCATTCTCATTCCGGGATATCGAAACTGAAACTCCGGCCCGCACGGGATCGCCGGCCGCGCGCACGGGCGCCGCCCCGCGAAGCGACATCTACTACTGGAAATGCGATCGCCCGGGCCCCTTCCAACGCGCGGCCAGCGAACGCCCGCAGCGTCCCGGCCTGCAAAAACGGCTCCTGAACGAGTTGCAGCGAATCTTTCCCGGCACCGGTATCACCCTGGAACCGGCTCACGGCCAGGGAAACCACATCACCTTTTTTGCGATTACGCCGGAATGGCGCGGATTCGTCCGGGTGGAAGACGGACCCGAAGGGGACGACTTCATGGATGTCGAATCCTTCATCATCGAAACCGTGCGCGGTATCGGGATTCCCGCACCCAAAGTGTATGCCGTCGATTCGAGCCGGAAACACGTTCCGTTCGCCTGGCAGGTATTGCAGTTAATCCCCGATCCCGACCTCAACCAGTTGGAAAAATCGGGGAAACTCGACATCCTCGACGTGGCAAAAGAAATCGGACGCTACGTCGCGTCCTGGCAATCGATCCGGACGGGCGGCTACGGTCCGTTCAACCCGGAAACCTTTCGGAAATTCCGACGGTTGCAGGGGCATCACCCGGATTATCCCTCGTACTTCCTGCTTCGTCTGCGGCGCCATATCGGCTTTCTGCTCGATCACGGTTTCCTCGATTCGGAGAAAGCCGAGGAAATCGTCGCCACCATCACGCGTCACCGTCATCACCTGGAACTCACCGAAGGATGCCTCGTGCACAAGGACCTCGCGCTCTGGAATATACTCGGTACGCCCCGGCATATTTCCGCCTTCATCGACTGGGAGGACGCCATCAGCGGAGATCCCCTCGACGACCTTTCGCTCCTCGCCTGTTTTTATCCCGGAAACGTGATTTCCCGGGCCATGGAAGGGTATCGGAACGTGCGGGCGCTGCCGGAGGACTACCGGATCCGTTTCTGGCTCCACCTGCTCCGCAATATGCTGGTTAAAGCGGTGATTCGTATCGGGTCCGGTTTTTTTGATCGCTCGGATGAATTGTTCCTGATCAATGCCGGCGCCACCGGAAAGGATTTAAGTTTGTTTACCCGTGACCGAATCGATGCGGCGCTGTGCGGCATAGACGGCAACAAAGAGATCGCCGATCTATGAACGAAGCTGCGGCAGCGCGCCTTCGCTCCGGCAGCGACTGCCTGGGCACCTGGCTTTCAATCGGGACCCCCGTCATCAGCGAACTTGCCGCGGAATGCGGTTTCGACTGGCTCCTCCTGGATCTTGAACACGGACGCGCCTCCGAGCACGACATCCTGCCCAACCTGCAGGCGGTTCGGCGATCCCGCGCCGCCGCCATCGTACGCGTCGGTGCCCCGACGAGCGACCTCATTCTGCGAATCCTCGACTGGGG
>PXDC01000376.1 GCA_003565135.1 Verrucomicrobiota bacterium | reverse complement strand
TGCTTAACCACCGGAGCGCCGGCCGGATTCTCCGTCAGGGGCCGCAGGTGGGCAATGGGATGGATGCGGTCGGTGCCGTCCTCGTTGGGATTGCCGTAGACAAAATCGCTGGTGGCGCGCGTCCCGCCGTAATTAGCCGGGTCGTTCACGCTCAAATCCACCTTCGTTCCACCCCCGTTGGCCGTATTGGCAAACACCGCCTGGGCGGAGGTGGTGCTATCGTGGAAGGTGGCGCGCAATTCGTCGTCGCTCAGGCCGCCGTTACCGGCGATCAGCCCGGCCTGCTTGCGGTCCATCACCCGCAGCCAGTCGCCGGTGGCAAAGGGGCTGTAATCCTCGAAAAAACCGCCCGTCTCCAGCGGATCGTCCGCCCACGCCTCAAAACCGAAACGGGCCGGACTCAGGGTGTTGACCACTTCGTCCACCAGCCAGTTGGCGTCCCAGTCATCCGGAAATTCCTCGATGTCCCGGAGGGCAACCCGCTCGGCGTGCTCGAAATAGGGACGCCGCAGACCGGCGTGCCCGAGGCTGGCTTTGACGCCCTCGTCCCCGACCCAGAAGGCGTAATGCCCGATCACGTGGCCGCCGGTGGGCCGGACATTGGGGTTTCCGGCGGGGGAAGGCGGGGTGATCGGATTTTGCCCCAGGCCGGGGTAGCGCTCGACCCGGATGGGCTGTTTCTCCACCTTGACCCGGCCGTCGACAAAATTTTCCCCGGAACCGCGGTTGGCGTCGCGGGCCGAGCCCGGTCCCACCACCCAGACGCTGCGGTTGTCCGGATCGGCCGGATCCGGCACCGCCAGGCCCTGTCCGTCGCCGTCCGCGTTGATCGGAGCCCAATAATCCTGGGGGTGAGCGGTCCGTTCGGTCATGTCGAAAAATTCGTTGCCGCTGACCAGCCAGACCGGCGGGTCGTTCGGCGAAGTCGTGTCCCAGACCCCCGTCCAATACGGATTGCGGATATTCCAGTAATCGCGCACGCTCTGGGGATCCCCCGCCACGATGACGGGCGTCATGATCTCGGCCCGGGCCGTGACCCGCTCATCCGCCCCGGCGTACTTCTGCAGGTCGCCGAGCGCCTTCTCCATCCCCATCTTGGCGTGTTCCCGGGCAATGCTCTGCTTCTGGGAGTAACCGGACACCTGTGTCTCGATGCGCGTGAAGGTGCTCACCGTGATCAGGAGCAGCACCAGGAAGGCCATGAGGGAGATCGTGATGATGAGGGCAAACCCTCTCCGGGGATCGTTTCGATCCAGGGGCAACGTCGCTTGGTATGTCTTTAACTGCTTCATACGGATCATTTTAAAGTAATTCACCGGGCGGGGTTCCGGAACGGACTTTTGTCGGACAATCTGGCGTTTACTTATCACCTGCCGCATCCGCCCTGCACCTGGCGGCACGGATTGCCGGCACGGGCTTCCCGGTTTTCAACCGCTTCGAGCACAACCCTCTTCAAAAAACACTCCATTCGCACACACACGTCCATCCAGGATGCTTCCATACAAGGGGATTATGCCGCCGATGAAAACGACAAAATAGGGTGGCGGCGAAATTGGTCACCACGGTCCCGGCTTCGGTCGGGGGGTTCGGCCGGGAATATCGCCGGCGCGACCAAGACGGGGCTGGGCTTCCGTTAACCGCGGTCTGCCGATGCGTGGACCCGGATCGCCTCCACCAGGGAATCGAGGTGGGCGTGTTCCGGTTCGACGTGCACCGTGATGCCGTAGGTCTTGAGCTTGCCGGTCGTGGCGGGTCCGATGCTGCACGCCAGGGGATGGACCGCGGAGGGCTTCAACTTCAGGGAGGCGGCCTGTTCGGCGAAGGACTGCACGGCGGAGGAACTGGTGAACACAATGTAGTCCGCCCCTCTTTCCCGGAAATCCTTCACCGCGTCGGAATCCTCGAGCGATTCCAGCTCGGTCCGGTAAACCGGCAACCGGTCGACAATGGCGAAGCCTTCCTTTTCCAGCCGCGAAACGAGCTTGTCCCCGCCCCGGTTGCCGGTGACCACAAGCACCTTGGCGCTGTCGAGGCTGCCGGTGGCGATCAACGCCTCGGCCAGCCCCTCCGCGGTGGCCTTGTCCGGCACCAGTTCACACTTGAGCCGGTACGCTTCGATCGCCCGGGCGGTGGCTTTTCCCACCGCCGCGATCCGCATCGCCCCGAGGTCGCGGATGTCGGGGTGCTTCCGCAACAGGTAGTCAAAGAAGTGTTTCACCCCGTTCACGCTGGAAAACACCAGCCAGTCGTAGGCTCCCAGCTCGGCCAGGACCTCCTCCCAGGTGCTCTCGTCGTGGGCCGGAGAAACCCGGACCAGGGGAATCTCCAGGACCTCTGCGCCGAGCGTTTCCAGTTTCTCCCGCAATTCGCCCGCCTGGGCCCGGTTGCGCGTGACCACCACCCGCCGCCCGAACAGCGGTCGCGCCTCAAACCAGTTCAGGTCTTCGGCGTAAGCCACAACCTCCCCGACAAGGACCACCGCCGGGGCGCCCAAACCCGCCTCCGAAACCCGTTCGGGCAAGTCCCGCAAGCGGGCGCGACAACTGCGCTGCCGGCCCAGGGATGCCCATTGCACCACCGCCGCGGGGGTGTCGGGATCGCGCCCCCCGGCTATCAGGCCTTCGACGATCTCCGCCAGCCGCGCCATCCCCATGTAAATGCACAGGGTGGTGTCGAGGCCGCCCCAGCGGCGCCAGTCGATAACACCGCCCCCCTTCACCGGATCCTCGTGTCCGGTCAGAAACGTGACCGCGGAACTGGTGTGCCTCTGGGTGAGGGGAATCCCCGTGTATGCGGCCGCCGCCACCCCCGCGGTGACGCCGGGAACAATCTCGAACGGCACACCGTGGTCGCGCAGAAACTGTGCCTCGTCCCCGCCCCGGCCGTAAATGAACGGGTCCCCGCCCTTGAGCCGCACCACCGTCCGGTGGCCCGCGCGGGCCTGTTCGACCAGGATCTCCTGGATTTTCTCCTGCCGCACACTGTACCGCCCGGCCATCTTGCCGACGTAGATCTTCTCGCAATTCTCCGGGCAGATGTTCAGGAGATCGGCGTGCACGAGGTAATCGTACACCAGCACATCCGCCTGTCCGAGCAGCGTGTGGGCACGCCGGGTTATCAGCCCCGGATCTCCGGGACCGGCCCCGACCAGGTAAACTGTTGCTGGTGTTTCCGGCATTGGTTGCAGTCGCGCAAACCCTGAGCAATGAAGCGCCGGGAGGGACAAGTCAAGCGGCGGATGCCACCGGCCGTGGGCGCATGGGTACCCGGTGCCGTGCCGCCGACGTCCCGCGGCAAATCCGCGGATGTCCCCGAGACTACCGCAGTCCGAGCCGCGCCACCAGTTCCCCGACCGCCGCGTCGATTCCGCCGGGATGATCGAGACGCAACGCCACCCTCAGGTACCCCGTCTTCTCGTGAAAAATCTCCAGGGCCCCGTCCCGGTAATGGGCGGCGAAGGCCGCGTGGCAGCCTCCCCCCAACGCGTGCAGGAAGGCCCGCTCCGCCCGCACCGCGGCACCGGTTTCCGCGTCGAGCACCATCCCGAGCTCGTCCGCGAACGTCTCCCGACATTCGAGGGCAATCGCGCCCTGCCCCGGCGCCGGCACCATTTCCCCGATCTCCAGTTCCCGGAAACGCAAGCCCGGGCGGCTTCCGATTCCGAGCCGCCGCAAACCGGCGGCCGCCAGGATCGTTCCGTCGGCCTCGCCTTCGGCAATCTTGCGCAACCGCGTTTCGACATTGCCGCGGATCTCCGTCCACTCCGCCTCCGGGAAAAGGATCGCCGCCTGCGCCCGGCGCCGCGGACTTCCCGTGGCCAGGATCTTCGGTACCTCGCAATCCTCCCGCAAGACCAGCACGTCGTTGGGACGCTCCCGCGGGAGAAAACCGGCCAGCACCAGTCCGGCCGGAAGCGTCGTCGGCAGGTCCTTGCTGCTGTGCACCGCCAGGTCCGCCTCGCCCCGTAAGAGCGCCTCCTCCAGCTCCCCCGTAAAAAGCCCTTTCCCGCCCTTTGCCTCCAACGACCACGCCTGCTGACGATCCCCCGTGGTCACCAGTTCCAACGGCTGAAACCTGCTATCGGGCCAGTGCCCCCCCAGGTGCTCCGCGGTGAGACGGGTCTGCGCCAGGGCGAGTGCGCTTCGCCGGGTGGCGAGTATGACCGTGCTTTTCATGGAATGCCCGCAGTAGGTTCGAAGGCATCCCCGGCCGCGACCCATCGTCGCCCGCGGGGAGGAACGGCGACAAAAAACCGCCGCCCGACCCGCGGCATGGGAGCGCGGCCGGCGAACACGAATCGAATCGATTCCCGTTCCCCGGATACTCCGCCGCTCCGCGCAAGGCTCACCTCAGCTCCCGTAGGAAGCCTGAACCCCCTTGATGTTCTTTTTGGAAACCCAGGGCATCAGGCCGCGTAGACGTTTCCCCGTCTTCTCGATCTGGTGCTGCTCGCCTTCCTTCATCAGCTTTTTGTAATTCTTCAGACCGCCCTTGTATTCGGCCACCCATTCCCGGGCGAACTTGCCCGTCTGAATTTCCTTCAGGAGCGTCTTCATCTTTTTGCGCACCTGGGCGTCGATCACCCGGGGGCCGCGGGTCACGTCGCCGTACTTGGCGGTTTCCGAGATCGAAAAGCGCATGCCCGAGATCCCCGACTCGTTGATCAGGTCGACGATCAGTTTCAATTCGTGCAGGCACTCGAAGTAGGCCATCTCCGGCTGGTACCCCGCTTCCACCAGCGTCTCGAAACCGGCCTGGATGAGCGCCGAGGTCCCCCCGCAAAGCACCGCCTGCTCGCCGAACAGATCCGTTTCGGTTTCCTCCTTGAAGGTGGTCTGCAAGACACCGGCACGGGCGCCCCCGATTCCCTTCGCCCAGGCCAGGGCGATCTTCTTCGCCTTGCGCGTCGCGTCATTGTGCACCGCGATCAGGCTCGGAACTCCCTTGCCCTCCTGGTACTGGCTGCGCACGACGTGCCCCGGTCCCTTCGGCGCCACCATGATCACATCGACCTCCTTCGGTGGCTGGATCAAACCGTAATGGATACAGAACCCGTGACTGAAGAGGAGGCACTTCCCTTTCGTCAGGTACGGCTCGACGTCCTTTTCGTAGACAGCAGCCTGCTTCATGTCCGGAACCGCCAGCATGATGACGTCCGCCTTTTGCACCGCTTCACCGGTATCGTACACCTTGAACCCGAGCTTGGTGGCAACGGGCCGGGATTTGCTCTTGGGGTAAAGGCCGATGATGACGTTACAGCCGCTCTCTTTCAGGTTGAGGGCGTGGGCGTGTCCCTGGGAACCGAAGCCGATCACGGCCACGGTCTTCGAACTGATCGATCTGAGATCGGCGTCTTTCTCGGTGTATACTTTAGCTGGCATGTTTTTTCTGGTTTTGGATTGAAGAATTGCCGGGGAAACACCCGGTCAGCGGGCCATGGCGAGCTTCCCGGTGCGGGCGAGCTCGAGGGTTTCAAACGGTTCGAGCAGTTCGAGAAAGGCATTGAGCTTACCCTCGTCACCGGTGATTTCGATCACCACCGACTCGGCCGCTACATTGATGATCTTGGCGCGGAAAATATCACATATCTGCATGATCTCGGAGCGACTGGTCGAGTCCGCACCCAGTTTGATCAGGACCATTTCACG
>PXDC01000387.1 GCA_003565135.1 Verrucomicrobiota bacterium | reverse complement strand
GGTCGGGATCGCTATCGAAATCGGGATCGCAATCGAAAAGCCTGATAAAAGACGCCTTACAGAAACCTCGATCCCGATCCCGATAGCGATTTGCTCCGCCATCTCCGCTTCGCTCTGTCGATCCCGATGGAGGCGTTAACCTGCCATTCGGGCTAGCTCCAAAACCCCATCCCGTTGCTCACTTTTCGCCGGTAGAGCCGGTACCAAATCGCAGCGCGCCGCTTCGGCGGCTTAACCTCAGTGAGCATCATTCCGCCTAGCCGTAGAAAATCTGGGTCGCATAGATCACGTTCTTTTTTCTCTTGATACCCACGCCGGTGAGCTTCAGATCTCGATCGTTGAGGTTATTGCGGTATTCCTGCTGCCCTGACAGATTATCGAAGAGCTGACGGGCAATGGTCCCGTAACGCTTTGCTTCGATGGTTTCGGGGGCAAAGGCGATCATGGTGACATCTTCCCGCACCTTTTTCTTATATCCTTTTCTCCCGACCCATAGGATAAAGAGGCCGATAAGGGCGAATATCCAGGCAATCAAAAATCCCAGGGTAATCAGCGTCCAGGCGATCGTGGCTTCAATGGGATTGGGGATCAGTTTGGGGATTTCGGACTTCTTCGTGTGTCGCCAGATCTTGTTCTTGCGTGACATCCGGTGACTGTGGTTGCGGGCAAGATTCTGCAATACGGGGTTGAGGTTCAGCGGCTCTTGATTATTCCGCTTTCTTGTATCGTTGGTGTGTTCAACGAGAAGATTCTCGATTTCACTTCGCTGAAAGATCGGAGCCTGGATTTTCATAATCGCCGGAGAAGCATCGGTATGTGCTTTTCATTCATTGGACCGTTTCCCGGTATCCTCAACATCTCCATCTTGACGGTTGTGGCAAGAGGTCATCGAGGTTTCCGCGCGGGGCCCCGCCTGAATGGGCGGCGACGGGATATTCTCCGAGCGGGGCAACCCTGATTATCCAAAAAATGCGGAGGTTCGGCCGGCAGGAGGGAAGGTGGGTATTCCGGAGTGGATTTTTCTTTGTTGCCTACCTCTTTTATTGTCGGGCATCCTTTTTCGAGAGTTCCAAAAGAGGAAACAACGTGACAGCGACAAGCCTGGATATCCATTTCCTTCGACAATCCCCGGTGATGCGGCAGGCCCGTTAAATTCGGAGAACGACGAAGGACCTCTTGGAGGAGGCGCGGGTGGCGGAGTTAGCTCGCTTCAGTAACCAACTTATCATGGCCATAAATCCCTCAATTTTTCGATCGATTTTATATTTGTCCGCGGCATGGGCGGCCGGTTTATTCGCGGCCTGTGAGCGAACGTCCCCGGGCGACCCGGTAACGGAACCCCGTGCCGACAAACCCTCGCAACCCGGACCCGCGGAGTCGGAGCGTGCCGGTTCCCCGGAACTCCCCGGTCTCTACGTGTTGCGGCTCGGTGACGGAATGACCCTGACCAACCACGTCGGCATACCCCAGGCGTTGCTGAGGTTTTCGGTGGATGGTTCCCGGGTCGGGCGGGTGGAGCAATGGGAGGCGCCGTCCACGGGCGTCGAGAGGGTCAACTCCGTGGCCGCGGCCCAAAGCATGGGAGGGCTGCGGCTTTCCCACGATGGAAATTACCTTGTTTTCACCGGCCGGGATCAGGAGGTCGGGCGACTCCGTGAGAACGTTCCCCAGGTGATTGCGCGATTTTCGCTGGAGGACCGCGTCTTCGACACCTCCACCCGCGTGCCCGCCGATGATGTCGACGGCCATTACCGGGCGGCGGTTTCGTTGGACGGCCGGGGATATTGGGCGGTCGGCTCCTCGGGGGGCATTCATTACATTGAACACGGCGCCGACTCGGTGAACCAGGTCTTGGACGTCACGCATCACTACCGCAATATCGCGGTCGAATTCGATACGCTTTGGTTTTCCCGCTCGGCGGCCGGAACCCGCGGCCTCTACCGTATCGATCCGCCCGGGGTGCCCACCAGCGGGGAATCGGGGCGGGTCAATCTCGCCGCCGCGGGAGGCCGTGGTTGGGATCGCGGGAGCGGGGGCTACGGCGATTTCGCGTTTTGGAACGAGAACATTGTTTTTATCGGTAACAACCATGTCATCGAGGTTTTTGAGCGGGACGATCCGGAGAGTGATGTCTGGAACCGTCTCGATGGGGAGAACCAATCCCACGCAACCGCCGGCGGGCAGGTGCACCTGGATGTCCTCGAACGCAATGGCACGGTGAGCCTGTTCTACACCCAGGGTACCGGCACCATCGACATCGGCGACAGCGGGCTTTGGTCGGTGGAGTGGGATGCGGCAACCCGAACCTTCGGGGAGGCGAACCATTTGGCCGAGGCCGGTTTCGGTTATTCTTTCGGCGGAATTGTGCTGCACGGAACCACCCCGCCCGGTGAGCCGGTGGAGGTGGCCGGGATCCGGGAACCGTTTATTCCGGAAGATCCGGACCGGACTGAAATTCCGGCCGACGGGGCTTTTCATCTCGATAATCCCTACGACTTTTCCGGGTACCGGCACAAAGTGCAGTTGCACTCCCATACGAATTTGAGCGACGGCGACCATGAGCCGAGCTGGGTGATGCGTGCTTATGAAGCCATTGGTTATGCCGCCGTCGCCATTACCGATCACGATCACATGAGCTGGACGCCGGCCCTGGAGGATCCGGGAGGGCACAACATCGTTTTTCTGCCCGGGGTCGAATATTCCGGCACCCGATCGCAAAGCTGGGATCACATGATCGCGGTCGGAGTCGACTCCATTTACCACAAGGACGGGATGCTCAACCGGGCGGCCCAAATCCGCCAGGCCCGTCGCGATGGCGGGGCGGCCTGGCTGGCTCATCCTTACGATGCCGATGCCCGTCACCGGCGGGGGTGGGACCGGCACCAGGTCATCGACCCGGCCCTGGATTTCGACGGCATGGAAATCCACAACGGGGGTTTCTACATCAGCGAAACGCCGGGCATTGACTTTCCCTACAAGGTGGATGCCGCCTTGCTCTCCGGAAAGGAAATCCAGGTGATCGCGGTCGATGACTTTCACCGCAATCCGGAAGCCACGCTCGACCGCGGCTTTGTCGTCATAAACAGCGCGGTGGACGGGGACGACCTGACGGACGCGGATGTCCTGGAGGCTTTGCGGGCGGGTAATTTTTTTGCGGCCGGAAGGACCCGCACCGATCATCCGGCGCCCCCGGAGTTCACGGACATCCGGGTGGACGGCCACACCCTGCGGGTTGAAACGGATCAATCCTGCACCATCGATTTTATCAACGTTTCCCACAACTACTACACCCGTCACGAACTGGATCGCGAACCGTTCATCCACCGCGTGACTGGTGCCACTGCCGCCGAATACGACGTTTCACCGGAAGACCGGTGGGTTCGCGTCAAGGCCACCCGTCACGGTGAAACCGGAGACGCCTACGCCTGGAGCAACCCGATTCACATCCGGGCGGGGGAGCCTTGATCCCGGTTGTCTGAATGACTTCATGGAGTCCGTGAACGAATCGGTTGCCACGTCAGGGGAAACGTCGTATACTTTCCGTCATCCCGTTTTTCAAAAACAGCGGCACTCCCGTTCTTGTGGCGACCGGGTTTATCCCGGGAGATCCGGGAACCCGGAGAATCGGGGGATAAACCCCCTCGCTACCAAGAAATCCGAAAACGTGGCGGCGGGGAGTATCACAAGCCGGGTCAGCCATGGGGTATCCCGGCCCGGACCACAGCAGGGACGTTTTAACAGGAAAATTCGGAGTACAAATGTTCAGAGTCCTCGTTTTGATTGCAGGCGGTTTGATGATTTCGTCGGCCGCATTGGCCGGAAAATTCGACGTGCGACTCGAAGGTGGCGGCGTCTGGTTCAGCAAGAACGAGGTTCGTATTCCCGGCGATGGCGGCACGAAGTTTGATTTGCGGGATCTGACCGGAAACGGTCCGGACCCGTTCGTTCGCGCGTATGCGACATACGCTTTCAACCGGCATCATGCGCTCCGCCTCACCGTTGCGCCGCTGGAAGTTGATGGGATCGGGCGTTTGAGTGAAGATGTCATATTCCGGGATAGAGTGTTCACCGACGATGCTCCGACGAAAGGAACGTACCGGTTCAACACCTACCGGTTGACCTACCGATGGACCTTCCATGATCGCGAGCGCTGGCGTTGGGGCGTCGGTCCGGCCGCGCTGGTTCGTGACGCGGAGATTGCACTGGAGCAGGGGGAAACGAGGCGATCCAGGAAGGATCTCGGTCTGGTTCCGCTCATTCACTTGTACGGTGAATACAGGTTCAATGAGCAGGTATCTGCGATTCTGGACCTGGAGGGGGCCTGGGCCCCGATGGGAAGGGCCGTCGATGCGGCGATCATGGCCCGATACGAATTCGATTCGGGATGGTACGTAGCGCCTGGATACAGGACGCTGGAAGGGGGCGCGGACAACGATGACGTTTATACGTTCGCGTGGCTGCACTATGCGCAGTTTTCGGTCGGATACCGATTCTGAGCGTGTTTCGATCCTGGAATCCGGCCATCTTGGCGCGCGGAACGGCAACCGACAGGGCGCTCGGGTGTCGGCGCGAATTCGCCCGGTCCCGATCGGTCCCGGTCTTTCCGCCCACGGCCGGTGCGTGGTTCGCGGGCGCGCGGGAATACCGGGCAACGGGCCGAATGGCGCCGGGCCGGCACGCATAGCGGGAGGTTGCCTGCTTATCCGGGCCGACTAAAATCTTGCCTTTCAAGTCGATCTAACTATATTCAGGCTTACCATGGTTCGATTTTTCCCTCCAACCCCCCGTTCTTTACGGGCCGGCGGGTGCGGCGGTCGATTCCGTTCACCTGTAGCAAGTCAACCAATTGATCCTGATGCACAGTCCACACCTTAAAGCGGAATCGCGGCGGTCGGGTTTTACCTTGATCGAACTCCTGACCGTGATCGCCATTATCGGCATTCTGGCGGCTATTCTCATTCCGGTTATCGGGGCCGTTCGCGAAAGCGCCCGTGCCGCTCAGTGTACCTCCAATCTCCGGCAGATCGGGCTTGGGATTTACATGTATGCCGAGGCCAACGATGGGAATGGGCCTCCGGGAAACAACCGCAACGCCCACGAAATGGCGACGGGCAGCAGTGCGGGGACCAGTGCCTGGTCGACGTTTCACGGCAGTATATGGCCGTATGTTTTTGACAGTTGGGAACTGACGCTGACCAATATCCGCAACACCGCGCCTGTCCCGAACGTGTTTCAATGCCCGACACTCTACGGTGCGTACACGGATGCACGCTCGGCTCCGGCCAGTTTGTTTTACAGCGGTCAGGCGCTCGACGATGGCCACAGCTATTCCTACGCTAAAAACAGCTGGGCGCTTCCGGACGGCAACGTTCATCGATCGGCGAATCTTGACTCGATGTACACCGCCACCCAGGTGGTGGCGGTGGTTGAGGCCTACATGTGGCACATCAGCGGCCCGAGGTATGATTCGTTTGGCCTTGTGCCGCACAACGGCTCCGCCAATTTCCTCTTTTACGACGGTCACGTCGAGCGCCGCAGCCGGAACGCGATTCCACCGGTGACCGATCGAACCGCCGTTTTCTGGCACGGCGACAATGCCATTTGAGCCGGGGGAGGACCGATCCCGCCGACGGTCGGACCGATGTTCGGGGACACCGGTGAAGAGGCGGG